>CAYOTE010000062.1:0-10836 GCA_964406785.1 uncultured Clostridia bacterium | reverse complement strand
AAATAAAAATATAATTTTCGGAATGGGACATCATTCGGTTGCCGAACACGCAATATTCAATTTTGATTTAATAGGGATATCAAGATTAGCTCTTGAAGAGATTGAAAAATTTCGTTTAGTATCCTATACTGAAAAATCACAAAGATATGTAACCTTAGACGGAGATTTTATAATACCGTCAAATATTAAAGATGACAATTTATTATTATTGTATAAAGATACGATAAAAGAACAAAATGATTTTTATTCAAAAGCATATAAAATACTTAAAGATGATATTTTCAAAACAAATTCCACGCCAAAAGATGCTAATGAAATTAAAAAGCTTGAAGGCTGGGCAAAGGAAGATGCAAGATATATTCTCTCACTTGCTACACTGGGTCAGGTTGGGTTAACTATAAATGCACGTAATTTAGAACATATGTTCAGACGATTCGCACTCAGCAAATATTCCGAAGTAAGACTCATAGGTAATAAGATTTATGATCTTGTTAAAGATATAGCACCATCAATAATACTATTTCCCAAACCATCGGAATTTGAAAAAAAAATAAGCCAAGGTTTCAAAAACATTCTTCCCGTTCCCAACGTGGATAAAACTGAAAAAGACAATCAAAATAATTATGTTGAAATAATTAATTACACTCCAAACGGTGATGAGCTCATACTTATCGCTATGATAGCATTAAAACATAATTCGTCTTATGAAAGAGCAAAACAATTAATAAACTCTCTAAATTATGAAGAAAAAGAATTAATTTACAAAAACATTTTTGAAGATTTGGAATTTTTTGACAATCTTCCCAGAGAATTTGAAATACCGGAAATTACTTTCAAGGCAACCGTAAGTGCTTCAAATTTTGCACAACTTAAAAGACATAGAATTGCAACACTTCTCACCTCTGTTTACGATCCCGATAAACAAAATACCATTCCAGAACGAATAGTTAAAACGGGTTTAAGAGATGAATTTAATGAAATTATAAATAAAACTAATCAAACATATAGAAAATTAAAAGATAAGTATCTGGATACAGCAGACTATATCCTTACTAATTCTCATCAAAGAACCGTCATTATGAAGATGAACCTTAGGACAATATACCACTTTGCAAGGCTTCGTGAAGATTTACATACCCAGTGGGATATAAGACAACTTGCTTCGGATTTGTCAAAAAAGATTAAAGAAATAATGCCACTTTCAGCTATGCTTTTATGTGGTAAGAGTAATTATACAAATGAGTATGAACAAATATTTAACAAAAAACCAAAGAGCATTTATTGACATTTTTTTTTTTTTTGTTAGTATCTGTATATGTATGCAAAAAGGAGTATTTGAATGGAAAATGAAAATTATTTATTTACATCAGAATCTGTAACAGAGGGACATCCCGATAAAATATGTGATCAGATTTCAGACGCAGTTTTAGACGCTTGCTTAGAGAAAGATCCAAACTCAAGAGTAGCCGTTGAATGCCTTACAAAAACAGGCGTAGTAATAGTTGCCGGAGAATTAACAACAGAAGCATATGTTAATATTCCAAGCATAGTTAGAAACACCCTAAAAAACATCGGTTATACTAAGTCGCAATATGGTATTGATGCCGACACATGTGCAGTATTGGTTCATATAGAAGAACAATCAAAGGATATTTCTCAGGGAGTTACAGCCGGAGAAGGTGAGTATAAGGAACAGGGAGCCGGTGATCAAGGCATGATGTTTGGATATGCTACAAACGAAACACCGGAGTTTATGCCTTTACCCATATCAATGGCACATAAACTTACTATGAAACTTGCAGAAGTTAGAAAAAACAAGACTATTCCTTATTTCGGACCGGACGGAAAATCTCAAGTTACAGTAGAATACAAAAATGGGAAACCTCAAAAGATAACAACTGTTGTTATTTCCAATCAACATGATGCTGAAGTAACCCATGATACAATAAAGAAAGACGTTATTGAAAAGGTGATTAAACCAGTATGTAAAGATTGGTTAACAGAAGAAACAAAATTTTATGTTAACCCTACCGGACAATTTATTTTGGGCGGTCCCTATGCGGATTCAGGACTTACCGGAAGAAAAATAATTGTTGATACCTACGGCGGTATGGGAAGACACGGTGGCGGAGCTTTTTCAGGCAAGGACCCTTCAAAGGTTGATCGTTCCGGTGCTTATATTGCAAGATATATTGCAAAAAATATAGTTGCAGCGGAACTTGCAGATAAATGCGAAGTACAATTAGCCTATGCAATTGGTGTTGCCGAGCCGGTGTCCATCAACATTAATTTATTCGGAACAGGTAAATACTCCGAAAAAGAAATCGTTGAACTTGTAAGAGACTATTTCCCGTTAAAACCGGATGCCATATTGAAAGAGTTGGATTTAAAACGACCCATATATCAGGCAACAGCAGCATATGGCCATTTTGGCAGAGAGAATTTCACTTGGGAAAAGCTCAATAAAGTAGACATATTAAAAAAGGCAGTTAACAAATAAGACTAAATTACTCAATGGGAGATAAAGGAACTATATTAATAGCAGATGACGAAAGAGACATCAGGGAACTTCTCGGTGATTTTATAGAAGCCGAGGGTTATAAGTGTCTCTTAGCTGAAGATGCATTTAAGGCTCAAAAACTCCTCGAAGACAGCAATAATAAGATTGATATTGTAATGTCAGATATACGTATGCCGGGCAAAAGTGGGCTGGAATTTTTAGAATATATTAAAAATAAAGACGAAGATTTAATTGTAATAATGATTTCAGCCGTTAAAGATATCGAATCTGCAATCTCTGCAATTTCAAAGGGAGCTCATGATTATATTTCAAAGCCTTTTAAATTAAACGAAGTTGTAATGATTGTAAAAAAGGCTATGGAAAAGAGAAATTTAATTCTTGAAAACAGAGCATATCAGAGAGAATTAGAGCATAAGGTTGCCGAAAGAACCGTAGAATTAAAAAATGCCCTTATTGAATTAGACAACACATATACATTCACTTTAAGAGCATTGGTTACTGCATTAGACACAAGAGATGAAGAAACGCAGGGACATTCGGTAAGAGTGGTTCAATACACGATGAGACTTGCTGAAATAATGAATATTTCAAATGAAAATGATTTAAAAAACATTGAGCTTGGAGCACTTCTACATGATATTGGAAAGATAGGAATACCCGATGCAATTTTAAGAAAACCTGCCAAACTCACAAAGGAAGAATGGGAAATAATGAAAACACACCCGTTAATGGGGAATCAAATACTAAATCGCATAAAATTCTTGGAGCAACCTTCAAATATAGTTTTACATCATCATGAAAAATTCGACGGGACAGGATACCCTGATAAGTTCAAAGGACTTGACATACCTCTTGGAGCAAGAATATTCGGAGTAGCCGACACAGTCGATGCAATGACATCAGATAGACCATATCGCAAAGCTTTATCATTTGAAATTGCAAAAGAAGAACTTGCTAAATTTTCAGGAATTCAATTTGACCCGACAGTAGTAAAGGCGTTTAACGAAATACCTATAAATGAGTGGAAAAAAGAACGGGAATACCTCGTTAAAAAAATGATATCTAATAAATACTTCTTCTAAATATCATTGCATCCTCAACAGGACTTCTATAATACTCTTTCCTTTCACTTATTTTGTTGAATTTTAACTGTTTGTACAAATTTATTGCCGGAATATTAGACTTTCTAACTTCTAAAAACACTTCTCTTATTTTTTTATTTCTAAGAATATCAAACATATGATTTATCAAATATTTTGCATATCCCTGTCTTTTATAATCATCATATATTGAAATACTGTGAAGCTCCGCTATTTCGTCTATTATCCAAAAAATAATAAAACCTATTATATCTTGAGAAATATAATCTTCTATAACATAAAAATATGAAAGACTATTGAACACTTCATCTTCAAAATGCTCTCTTTTCCACGTGCCAAACTGAGATTTTTCGATTTTGAAAACAGCATCAATATCACTACTTTTTGCCTTTCTTATTATCCCGTTCATAATTTTCTTCTGCATCCGTTCTTCTTATGTAGAGTGGATTTACCCTTTCTATGTTTGTCTCTCCATTACCGGCTTTAAATTCTTTATACGCAATTTGTGCTACTTGATATGCAAGGAATTTCGAATCAACAAAGCAATCGGATTTTGTAAATATATCTTTTAGAAGTTCTATATTATTAGTCACCCCGCTACCGACAAAAATATATTTTTGATTTTTATCCAAAATGTTTTCTATGTTTAATATACTAATCAAAGACGGTTCATAAATGATTGAGAAGTCATCATTTTTTTTACTATACTCACATACGGAAATATAAACCTGCCCTCTCTTAGCATCCACTATTGATACTATAGGACTGTTATTCTTTTTGTAATTTGTTGCCATAGCGTCCAATGCACTAACCGGTATTACTTGTGTTCTTCTTCCAAAGACCAAACCCTTGACAGTAGTCATACCAACTCTAATGCCCGTAAAAATCCCCGGACCTATTCCAACACCATAAACATCAATATCCTCAATAGTCAAATTAACACCCTTTAATACGAAATCAAGAATCTCAATTATTCGAGATGAAAGATTATTATCACTTATAAAACGATACTCCGTTAATACTTTATTGTTTGACACAATACATAAAGAACATTCTTTAGATGTAGTATCAAGACCGAGGATTATTATTTCATTCTCTTTCATTTCCAAATTATATTTTTTTCTCCATAATAATTTCAGTTCCGCTTCCGGTTGAGTTGAATACAACCTTATCCATATAGTTTTTCATTATAAGAATACCTCTACCGTTAAAAGACAAAATATCCTGAGTCTTAAGCTTTTTATCAATCTTGTCAAAATCTACTTTTTCAGGATTTTCATCTTTTACACTTATGTACAAATATCCCTTATTCCATTTAAACTTAACAAAAACTTTTCTGTCATGTTCCTGCTTATTCCCATGCAATATAGCGTTATTTATAACCTCTCGCAGAGCTATTTCTATCTTAAAAGCTTTATCGTCATCAATCCCAAGATATTTTTCGAGATAGGCAAAAACAACAGCACAAAACTCCGTATATTTTAAATTACTATTAAACTCAAGGGTTAACTGATCCGTCAAATTTGCCATTCACAATAATATATCAAAACCCAATAAAAGTCCAATTTTTAAAATCTGTATAAAAATTTTCTTGACATTAAAAAATAAAAATGGGACAATACTCTTGAAAATGTTTATTAATCATACATCAAAGCAAGTCACAGCCAAAATCGTATATTACGGAACTGGTCTAAGCGGAAAGACTACCAACTTACAATACATATATTCTATTACAAATCCTAAATCAAGAGGTGAACTTGTCAGTATGGAAACAGATATTGAAAGAACACTATTTTTTGATCTTCTTCCACTTGAAGTCGGTTCGATAAACGGATACCAAACAAAATTTCAATTATATACCGTGCCCGGACAAATTTTTTATGATGCAACAAGAAAGATTGTTCTTAAAGGAGCTGACGGTATTGTTTTTGTAGGAGATTCACAAGATTTAATGGCTAATGGAAATATTGAAAGTTTTGAAAATTTAAAAAAAAATCTTATTGAACAAAATATTGATATCAATAAAATACCATTAGTAATACAGTATAATAAGAGAGATTTAAAAAACATTGCATCAATTGAGAGTCTGAATAAAAGCATTAACCACCTGAATGTTCCTTTTTTTGAAGCTGTTGCAGTAAACGGTAAGGGCGTTATAGAAACATTGAGAAGTATTTCAACACTTACCTTAGCTAAGATAAAAAGAGAGATAGACTTTTCAATGCTTGGTGATAAAACAATAATAAATAAGGTTAGTTTTGATACAGATAAAAGTAACCAAATTATGAGTATAGAGGATATACCTCAAAAAAGAATTAGCGTTGATAAAATAGAAGATCTTGAATTGCAAATAGAAGTTGAAACGGATTCAAAAGAGTATAATATAGAAAAAATGCAGGAAGAAGAAAGAATACTTAATTTGAAAAAAGAACAGCAAGTACCTCAAACGCCTAAAGTACCAATAAAAGTACCAATAAAAGTACCGGTAAAAGTACCGGTAAAACAAGAAAGCAACATTGTCTCACCGAAAACTAAGCCTGAAACCCCTAAAACTCAGACAAAAGTTCAGCCGAAAACTAAAAATAAAAATAAACAACCTTCCGCAAAAGTTCATTCAATTAAAAAAAAAATTTCTACAGATAGCCTAAAGTTATTAAATTCATTAGAAGATAATTCCCGTAAAACTATTATCAAAAAAATTAAATTTAAAGATGTAAATAATACTATTGAAATTAGGGATTCTAATGCAAATTTATTAGAATCAATTAATCTTAGTATTAATCAGAAAACAAAAAAGATTACTCTCATCATCGATGTTAAAAGGTAGAAATATTACATTGTACAATTATAAAAAAGGAGTTATTCTAAAATAGGTAAATTATGAAATTATTAAAATTTGTTATGTTGTATTCCTTGCTCTTAACGATTGCTCCCGCCTGTACTTTCTTTAAAAACGATATTCGTGTAGAACCGAAAATCACAGGACAAACACAATCACCCATTATCAAAAGAGCAAATAAAAATTATAATAAGGGAAAATTTCTTCTATTGGAAGGTAAAATAACAGAGTCAAAACTGTACTTTGACAGAACTATAGATATTTTAATTAATGCTGATACTGAAAATAATACTATAAAGCAATATCTTATTTATTATATAGATGAAATATCAAAAATCGAGCTTGATTATCTAAAAGAAACTAAGCCTGATATTGAAACTTATTCAAGAAACAATGCCTTTTTAGATGAGGTCATATCTACACCTTTATTTTTCCCGTCTGCAAAGGATATTAAAATTTTTAAAAAAAAAATAAAAAAAGCCAAACCTTCATTCTCAGTACCTATTGTAATAAACCCAAGGGTTGTCTCATTTTTAAAAGCCTTTCAAAATATAAAACATAATAGTATTCAAAGAGCTCTAAATCGTTCAACAAAATACATTGTTAAATTTAAAAAAATCTTTAATGATATGGGCTTACCTGAAGATTTAGCCTATCTCCCTATAATTGAAAGCGGTTTTAGAGTAAAAGCTGTTTCAAGAGCAAGAGCAAATGGAATGTGGCAATTTATGGCTGCAACAGGAAAAATGTTCGGATTACAAATTGATTGGGTTGTTGATGAAAGACGTGATCCGTATAAGGCGGCTTTTGCTGCGGCAAAACTACTAAAGAATCTTCACGATACTTACGGGAGCTGGTATTTGGCTCTTGCATGTTATAACGGCGGAACACGACGAATTAGTAGAGCCATTAGAAAACTCAGGACAAAAGATTTTTTTAAAATCGCAAAGTCAAGATATATACGAAGAGAGACAAAAAATTATGTACCGGCATTTATCGCATCAATTATTATTGCAAAATCTCCCGAAGATTATGGTTTTACCATAGTTAAAGAAGAGTCTCCGTATGACAATTCAAAAACTATTACAATCCCTTCACCTGTTGATTTAAAGGCAGTTTCAAAATTATCTAATGTTGAAGTAAGCGTTCTAAAAGAGTTAAATCCTGAATTAATACGACATTTTACACCATTTAACAGAAAACAATATAAATTAAGAGTGCCTATGGATTTTGATCAAGACACACTTAAAAAGCTTAAGAGATTACCACCTCAAAAAAGGTACTTTGTTGGTTGGTATAGAATAAAAAGAGGTGATACACTTTATTCAATTGCAAGAAAGTATAAAACTTCCGTGAGAAAAATAAAAAGAATTAATAAACTTAGACGTAATCTAATAAAGCCCGGTAGGAGGCTATTAATTCCAAGAGGTCGATAATAAAATGATAAGCAAGGTAAATTCAATTGTTTTAAATGGTCTTAGTGCAACACAGACAGAAGTAGAGGTCGGCTTTTCCAAAGGTATTCCAGGAATAACAATTGTAGGCTTACCTGATAATGCGGTAAAGGAAAGTCGTGAAAGAATAAAATTTGCCATTCAGAACTCAGGATTTCAATATCCAAGAAAACAAAAGATTGTCATAAATTTATCACCGGCAGATATAAGAAAAGAAGGCTCTTCGCTTGATTTACCCATTGCGTCAGGAATATTAATTAATAAGAATGAAGTTCCTGAAGAACTCTTCAAAGATTATCTTTTTTACGGAGAGTTGAATCTTAACGGAGAATTAAACCCTGTAAGAGGGATTCTTAACTTAGCCCTGTTTGCAAAAGACAATAATTTCAAGGGAATTATTATTCCTTTTGAAAATCGTAATGAAGCCTCTTTTGTAAAAGGTATAGATGTTTACGCTTTTAAAAATCTTAATGAAGTATTTGCATTTATTATGTCACCAACAGCACATACGCCTTATACATCAGAACATAATAATATAATAAATAAACATGATTCCATATATAACTTTTCAGAAATTAACGGGCAGTACATAGCAAAAAGAGCAATGGAAATAGCAGCGGCAGGGTTTCATAATTTATTAATGATTGGACCTCCTGGTGCAGGAAAGTCTATGCTTTCAAAAGCCCTACCGTCAATTTTGCCAAATATGACAAATGATGAGATATTGGAGACTTCTTTAATTTACAGTTCAGCCGGTTTATTGAGCAGAACAAAGAACCTTATAACAACAAGGCCATTTAGATCACCACACCACACTATATCTGACGTAGGTATTAGTGGCGGTGGCAAATACCCTGTACCCGGAGAAATTTCACTTGCACATAACGGAGTACTATTTTTAGATGAACTCCCTTATTTCAAAAAGAGTGCATTGGAGGTATTAAGGCAACCGCTTGAAGACGGGAAAATAACAATATCACGTTCCCTCTCATCTCAAACATATCCGGCAAAATTTATGTTAATTACTGCAATGAACCCATGCGAAGACTCAATGGGACTTAAAAACAAAGAATTTAACGGATGTACTGAAACTCAAAAGCGGAATTATTACTCCAAAATTTCAGGTCCCCTGCTTGATAGAATTGATATTCAAATAGAGGTAAAAAAACTAAAAATTGACGAAATAACGTCAGAATCAAAAGCAGAGTGTTCAACAATAATTAAAAACAGAGTAATAAAGGCAAGAAATATCCAGTTGAAAAGATTTAAAAACTCAGATGTCAATATATACGCAAATGGACAAATGTCAAATAAAGAAATAAAAAAATTCTGCAAGTTAAATGAAGAGAGCGAAAATCTTCTAAAGATAGCCACTGAAAAAATGAATTTGAGTACGAGAAGTTATTTCAAAATTTTAAAAATAGCAAGAACCATTGCCGATTTGGATAATTCAAAAAAAATAACCACTAACCACATAAAAGAGGCCTTACAGTATAGAAGTTTAAATCTTTCAAATATCTAAAAATGTATTAGCAAAACGTTTAAATGGTATATTAAAAAGGTAATATTATTTCTTATATAATTCTTCCGCTTTTTTTTCTGATTTTTCTTTTATTTCCTTGTGAATACTTCTATTATGAGAATCCATGGTAACTACAAGAGGGAAATCTTCGACATCTATAATCCAAAAAGCTTCAGGTGTTCCGAATTCTTCAAGTTTAAAAACTTTTTTTACTTTTTTTACCGAGTTTGCAATAAGAGTTCCGGCACCTCCTACCGCATGAAAATAAACACCACCGCATCGTTTTAAGCCCTCTGACGTTCTATCCCCCATCCCGCCCTTACCTATCACACCTTTTACATTATATTCACACATAACAGTCGCCTGATAAGGCTCTTCACGGGCAGAAGTCGTAGGACCGGCAGAGACAAAATGCCATTCTTTGTTTTCATCTTGCTTGACTACTGGTCCACAATGATATATGACTGATCCGTTTAAATATTCACGAATAAATTCAGGCTTTTCTTCAACCATTAATTTATGAGCTTCATCTCTTGCAGTAACAATGGTACCTGATAAATAAACCTCATCACCTACTTTTAATTTTCTTATATCTTCGTCACTTATAGGTATTTTTAACTTAATCATATTGTACATCCCCCTTTGATATTAGCATAGTTTTTCTTCTAAAAGCCCAACACATATATGAAATAGCAACATAAAATGTTGCCGGATGTCTTGCTTGCGAGGCTAAAAAAACATCAAGAACAGTCGTATTACCGCCAAAACCCATAGGACCTATTCCAAGCTCATTCAATTCTTTTTTTATACTTTTCTCTAAATCGTTTAACTTGTTATCTTCATTATTACTTCCTAATTTTCTAAAAAATTGTTCCTTTGAAAGTGCGTATGAAGTAACTCTGTCTCCACCTATACCAACCCCTAAGGTACCGGGGGCACAACCTAAACCCTGAGCATTTACAACAGCATCAATTATTACTTTCCTTACACCGTTTAAATCTCTACCGGCATTTAATTTCGGAAAGGGTAATTTATATTGAGTCCCAACATTTTCACTACCTCCGCCCTTTAACATTAAGCGAATTCTAATATCATCCTTATCCCACTGTTTAAAATGAATATATGGTGCATTCACGCCAACATTATTACCACTGTTTTTAGAACTTACAGGATCAACCGCATTGGGTCTGAGATACTGCTTTTTTGTTGCCGTTATTGTCGCTGCTTCTATTGCTCCTATTATTTCAGCTTCCGATTTCCCTACAGGAAAATCAACGTAGAATATCAAGGAACCTGTATCCTGACATATGGGTGTACTCTGTTTTCTGGCCATTTCAACATTTCTCAAAATAGTTTTAAAAACAGCCTTTGCCGGTGTACCCGTATTTTCGTTTTCATAG
>CAYOTE010000061.1:3290-10882 GCA_964406785.1 uncultured Clostridia bacterium | reverse complement strand
CCTTCGTAGATGATTCCTCACCCATAAAGGTTACGATAGCTTTGCCTCCTCCATTTAAAGTTATAAGTCTCTTATAAACAAGATCTTTAGTGGATAAATATCTATTTCCAATAGGAAACTTAGCATTTTCATTTGTCGAATCAAATACTCCTGCAATAATTTGAATCTCCCTTGCTACAATACTATTACCATTGGGATAATAAATATCCAAAGGACCGCTATAATCTGTTTTTATAGTCTTCAATACCTTATTTCTAATATTTCCCGAAACAAAATTAAAAACTTCGTTTTCATAAATATACTCTACAAGTTCATCTCCATTAACATTTGGATCACCCATACTTCTTAATTCCTTTAAAACACCCGAAACAGAACTGTCATTATAAGATATGGCATTTCCCCACGCATCCAATAAGCTCGCACTGTTTTTTAGATAAGGTCCCCTGTAACCGAACCAAACATTAGTCTGTAATTGAAAAGAGGGATACCCTGCTCCATTCAATAATTGGTTGAGATTGAGGGGTAAAACGCCAAGATCTCCGACAAAGCCAAACGAAGTTCTCGTATGCCCAATCATATTTTCCGGCTCTCCGATTATTGCCCTCTTTATTTGCAATATTCTCGTTCTTGTAATATTTAATCTGTTTACCTGATAATTTTGCAAAAAAACAGGAATTGCTACTGTGGCTGCAATTGCCAAAGCTACAACAATAACCATAACTTCAATTGCAGCAATGCCCTTTTGAAATAAATATTTTTTCTCTCTTGTTTTTATTACCAACATTACCAACATAGCCATTTTATAAAGACAGTATAATATTCAAAAAAGTTCGAAGTTTTTATTCTTCTGCTATTATTGTTATAATCAAGTATTATGGACGACTTAACAAAGAATTTTTTTTATAATAAAAATGTAATTGTTTATCAGGGTAAAAAAGGATACAGATTCTCGGTGGACGCTCCTATTCTCGCTGATTTTATCGTCAATTCAAAAGATAAGACGGCATTGGAAATAGGTTGTGGTTCCGGTATTATTTCTCTACTATTAATTTATAAGAATAAATTAAAATATATTTACTGCTACGAAATTCAAAAAAGACTCTCTGATATTGCAAACCTTAACCTTAGAGAGAATAATTTTGGAAAAAGAATAAAAATAATTAATTCGGATTTTATGATGGATTTTATGATAGATACAAATCAAGACTTAGATTTTAATAGACAAAAATTTGATATCATTTTTTCAAATCCTCCATTTTATACAGTTAAGAAAGGACGTGTGAGTACAAATCAAGAGACAGCTATAGCAAAGTTTGAATTAAAAATCACACTTTCCGGTATCTTAGAAAAAGTTAGTAAAATACTGTCAAAAAACGGAAACTTTTTTCTAATACTTCCATATGATAGATTGGACGAAACAATAAAACTATCCAAATATTTCGGATATAGTATTGTAAAAAAAAGAAATATATTATCCTTTACAGGTGGAAAAGAAGAGCGTTTTCTGATACAATTAGCTAATAATATGAATGATAACATCTCTTTTACAGAGGAAACTCCCTTAGTTATTTTCAAAGAAAAGGGCGTTTATACAGGTGAGATGAGAAAGATTTTAGGTATGGATTTATAAAGAGGAAAAATATGATTAAAACAGTGAAAGAGTTATTTAAATACAGACAACTCATAATTACATTGGTATCAAGAGAGTTAAAAGCAAGGTATAGAGGAACATTTTTCGGTTTTTTATGGAGTCTGATTAACCCCCTATTACTATTGGCAGTTTATTCAGTCGTATTCGGTATAATTCTACCGGGTGATAGCGGAAAGGTAGAGATGAAAGACATAAAAGGAATAAACTATTCAATTTTCCTATTTACCGGACTTCTACCTTGGATTTGGTTCAATACATCGGTACTTGAGGCATCCAATGTTCTCTTTGCTCATGGTAATTTAATTAAAAAGATAAGCTTTCCCGTAGAAGTTTTACCAATAATGTCCGTTATTACCAATATGATTCATTTCGTATTAGGTTTGCCTATATTAATTATTTTTATAATGGCATTTGGACAGGGTAGTGTAAGGCTCACCCCATGGATACTCTTACTTCCAATAGCAATAATTGCCCAATTTATCTTTATGATGGGATTTAGTTTTCTCGTTTCTGCCCTAACGGTTCATTTTCGTGATCTTAAGGATATTCTTACAAACTTATTAACACTCTGGTTTTTCGGCACACCTATCATATACGCCTTTGGTGCAAAAAGTATTCAGGCTCATAAAGCTTTAGTATGGGTTCTAAATTTGAACCCGATGACACATATAATTGAAGCATATCAGTATATATTTTTCTTTGGTTCCCTGCCTCATTATAAGAGGTTGGGCGTAACAGTTATCGTCGGTCTTATAATGTTGTATCTTGGATATATGTTCTTTGATAAGCTAAGAGATACATTCGTGGAAGAGGTATAAGATGAATCCTGTAATAGTAAAAAACGTAGATAAGTATTATAAAAAATATTCAAATAAGCATAAATATTTAACCTTGAAAAGTGCACTTATAAACAGAACCTTATTTTCAGACTTGCAGGCTAACGAAAAATTCCAAGCATTAAAAAATATTAACCTTAACATAAAGAAGGGTGAGACAATCAGCTTTATAGGTGAAAACGGTTCAGGAAAAAGTACCCTGTTAAAACTACTTGCCGGAATAAGTAAACCTACAAGCGGAGAGATAATAACAAAGGGAAGAATTTCAGCCTTAATTGAGTTGGGTGCCGGCTTTCATCCTGAAATTTCAGGAAGAGAAAACATCTTCATTAACGGAATAATACTCGGATTAACTAAGAAAAAAATTGAAGAAAAGCTTGACGATATAATAAAATTTGCCGAGCTTGAAGAATTTATTGATAATCCTGTGAAAAGCTACTCTTCGGGTATGTACATGAGATTAGGTTTTTCCATTGCCATTAATGTTGACCCCGACATTCTTCTAATTGATGAAGTTCTTGCCGTTGGTGACGCATCGTTTGTACCTAAATGCCTTGATAAGATAAATGAATTTAAAAGAAGAGGTAAAACAATCATTTTTGTATCACATGATTTATCAACCGTCGCAAGAATTAGCGACAGGGTTTTTTGGATAAAAGACGGAGAAATTTTCAAACACGGTTATCCAAAAGAAGTTGTCGATTCATATTTACAATTTATCGGAGTAAAGGATGCAGAAAAAGCGATAGAAGAACATACAAAACAGGTACAAAAGGCAAAAGAGGAAAATGAAAAAGAAACCGTTAAAGAGGATGTACCTGAAATAAAAGAGGAAGAGCCCAGTATTTTAACTTCTAAAAGATGGGGTAATAGAGAAATCTCCATAGAAGACGTTAAAATGATAGATAAAAACGGCAAGGAAAAGTATATATATAAGTCAAAAGAACCCTTTTCAATCGAATTCAAGATTAAGGCAAATAAACCACAAAAAGATTTTGTATTCGGCATGGGTATATTTAGCCCCGAAGGAATACATTGCTACGGTACAAATACAGACATAGAGGAATTTAAGTCAAAAGCATTCTCGGGTGAAGGAATAGTCAGAATAGATATTCCCGATGCAAATCTTATCAACGGTAAATACTTTCTCGATGTTGCCGTACATAAATGGGACGGTTATCCCTACGATTATCATCATTTTTTATATACATTCAACGTTACTTCAAAATTCAAAGATTTTGGTATAACAAGAATGACAACCAATTGGGATTTTTCCAATAGTATTAAAATTGATAAGAAAATACGCAAATAAAATAATAATCCTGAAATTTTTTGTATAAAGAATTTCAATATGAACTATACCGACCTTGCGAGGGTTATTGCATAGACAGTTGCTCCTGCTCTAATTAAAGGTTCTGAACATTTTTTAATTGTCGTACCTGTCGTATAAACATCATCTATGATTATTATAGTTTTATTTTTAAGCCTATTTGGAAATTTGAGTTTAAATGCCCTGTTTAGATTTTTTAACCTCTTTGCCATTGTCAATCCGGCTTGTGGTTCAGTTTGTTTTATTTTTATCAGATTATCAGCCTCAAGTGGTATATTTAATCTTAAAGCTAAAACCTTTCCAATTTCAAGAATATGATTATAGTTTCTTTCCCTACCCTGATCCATGGGCACGGGAATGATATAGTCAAAATTGATATCGCTAAAATGCGAAAAAACTTCTATATAGTAATTTATAGATATATCTCTTAAGGGTTTTACCTCTCTATATTTACTCTTAAGAATTAACTCTCTTAATTTATCATCATATGTCGAAAAAGACATATGCCTTACAAAAGAAGGTGGATTTATAGTACATTCACCACATAATTGCAAGTCCCTGCTTATTCTTTTTCCACATCTATTACAGATATTAAAGTTATTAAATACTATTGATTTATTACAATCATTACAGATATGTTTTTCTTCCTCAAAAACAAGAGGAACATCACATAATTTACACTTGTTTTCAAAAAGTGATATTTTAATTAAATGAATTAATTTTGAATAATAATCTTTAAGTCTTATATTAAATTTCCATAAATCCATCATAGTCAAAAAAAAAAGCCCCGACTAATCAATAATTAATCGAGGCTAATTTTTATTTCAATATTTTTTCAATATTATTTGTTTTTGTTTTTTTGCTCTGGGCAAGCCTTACATCATTCCGCCCATTCCACCCATTCCGCCTCCGGGAGGCATCATTGGTGCAGCATTTTCTTCAGGGATATCAGTAATTAAGCCTTCTGTTGTCAACAATAAACCTGCTACGGATGCAGCATTTTGAAGAGCTGTTCTTACTACCTTTGCAGGGTCAATAATACCTACTGCAAGCATATCGGCATATCTTTCGTTTAAAGCATCAAAACCATAATTCTTATTTCTTGATCTTCTAACCTTTTCGATAATTGCTGAAGCTTCATATCCTGCATTTGCAACAATCTGTTTTAAAGGAGCTTCAACAGCCTTAATAAGAATGTTGATTCCTAATTGCATATCTCCATCCAATCTGATTTTCTTAAGAATTGGTGCGGATTTTAAGAGAGTTATTCCACCACCCGGGACAATACCTTCCTCTACTGCTGCCTTTGTTGAATGCATTGCATCCTCAACTCTTGCCTTCTTCTCTTTTAACTCTGTTTCAGTAGCGGCACCAACTTTAATTACTGCAACACCACCGGCAAGCTTAGCAAGTCTTTCCTGTAATTTCTCTTTATCATAATCTGATGATGTTTCTGCAATCTGATTCTTAATTTGTGAAATTCTACCCTTGATAGCATCCTCTGTACCTGCACCCTCAACAACAGTTGTATTCTCTTTATCAACAACAATCTTTTCGGCAGAACCAAGTTGCTCTGTTGTTACGGTTTCCAACTTCATACCTAACTCTTCAGAAATAACAGTTCCACCCGTAAGGATAGCAATGTCTTCGAGCATAGACTTTCTTCTATCGCCGAATCCCGGTGCCTTAACAGCACAAACATTGAGCATACCCCTGATTTTATTATATACGAGAGTTGCAAGTGCTTCACCATCAACATCCTCTGCAATTATCATAAGAGGTCTTCCTGTCTTTGCAATCTGCTCTAAAAGGGGTAACATTTCTCTGAGATTTGATATTTTTTTCTCATGTAATAATACAAACGGTTTTTCTAATACAGCTTCCATTCTGTCTGCATCCGTTGAAAAATAAGGTGAAAGATATCCTCTATCAAACTGCATACCCTCTACAAATTCTAATACGGTTTCAAATGATTTACCCTCTTCAACCGTAATAACTCCGTCTTTACCAACCTTATCCATTGCCTCTGCAATTATTGTTCCTATAGCCGTGTCATTATTTGCCGAGATAGAACCAACCTGAGATATCATTTTTCCTGTTACAGGTTCGCTTAATTTGTGAATTTCTTCTACTAATTTTTCAACACCCTTGTCAATACCCTTCTTAATTAATGTTGGGTTTGCACCTGCAGCCACCAATTTAAGTCCTTCCTGATAAATATTCTGTGCAAGAACAGTAGCTGTTGTTGTTCCGTCTCCGGCATCATCAGATGTTTTTGAAGCAACTTCTTTTACCATTTGAGCACCCATATTTTCCAATGGATCCTTTAATTCGATTTCTTTAGCTACAGTTACACCGTCTTTTGTAATTGTCGGTGAACCGTACTTCTTGTCTATTACTACATTTCTTCCTCTTGGTCCCATTGTAACTTTTACAGTGTTTCCCAATTGATTAACACCACGAAGTACAGCCTGTCTGGCTTCTTCGCCTAAAACTATTTCTTTTGCCATTTATTCCTCCTTTTTACTTACTTGATACACATCAAATATAAACAAACATTTGAGTATATAATCAGCATATAAGCTTAAGTGATATTATATAAAATACAAAGCAAGCTGTCAAATTATAATAGACGACATTAATCTACAATAAGAGGGCATACTATATTTATATCTTGAATTTACTACTGATTACTGCTATTTTTGACGTTTCTCTTTGATATTTAATTTTTGAATCTTTTTCTTTATAGTATTTCTATGCAATTTGATTCTTGCCGATACTCTTGTTACATTATAATCATGCTTTTTTAATAGTGCAGTTATAAGATTTTTTTCAAATTCGTCCATTATTTCTTTATAATAAATATGTTTTTGATTAGCTATATGATACGATAAAATTTTCATTTTTTTATTTAAAGTAAGATCGTCGAACTTATCCGCCAATTCAATAATTTTTTTATCCATATCTTATCCCCTCCCCCTTGGATTTCCTTCCGGAAGAAAATCTTTTATTAAATCTATTGTATCATTTATCAACACCTTTACAAAAAATGATTTATTGATTATTTTAACCTTAAAATCTATCTTTTTTGCACCATAAATAACAACACTGCAAATTAAAACTCCACGTAATAAACCAAAAAAGGCTCCAAGAGTCCTATCTATTGATTTCATCGGACCTCTGACAAGTATTTTTTTTATAAAGTAGGTTACTACCGAACCTATAACCAATACAAAAAAGAATATTATAAGAAAGGCTATAAAATCAGCAACGGTACGTCCTTTTTTTTTCTTATTAAACACACGCCTGATTACATGTGACGGCGTTTTATCTAAATTTTTATTAATTTCACTCAACTCATCTTTTTTTTTAGCTGTCTTCTTATTATTCTTGTGAATAATTACAATTTTATCATTCTTAACTTCATTTTTGACAAATAAATTACTTATATCCGAATAAAACAGAGACGCAAGAATTATCGCAAGGGCAAAAAAGATAAAAGAAAAAATCTCTCTCAAAAACCCCTTGGTAATACCAAATATAAAAGACAGTAAAACTACAACAAGAAGTATAATATCTACAAAGTTAAAGACTCCACCCATTATATAAACTATAAGGTATTGCCTGTTAAGACTTTGTATATCTCAATATATTTTTGTCTTGTACTCTCTATTATTTCCGTTGGTAATGCTGGTGGTGTTTGCGTTCTGTCCCAAGAGGAATTAAGCAAAAAGTTTCGAACAAACTGTTTATCATAAGAAGGCGGTTCAACACC
>CAYOTE010000061.1:0-3280 GCA_964406785.1 uncultured Clostridia bacterium | reverse complement strand
TCCTCTGTTCTCCAAAATCTCGAAGAATCCGGCGTAAATATTTCGTCAATCAAAACAATATTTCCGTTTTCATCCCTGCCAAATTCAAATTTAGAATCCGCAATTATTATGCCTTTCTCTGCCGCATATTCACTTGCCTTTTCAAAAAGAGCAATCGAAAGCTCTCTGATTTTTTCAGCATCCTTCCTACCTATACTATCAGCCATAACATCAAAGGTGATATTTTCATCATGTCCGTCATCCTCTTTAGTTGTCGGCGTAAATATCGGTTCTTTGAACTTATCGGCAAATCTCAAGCCTTTTTCTAATCTTAACCCACATATCTCACCGGTTTTCTGATAGGTTTTCCATCCTGAACCAACTATATAACCTCTTACAATAGCCTCAATAGGAAAGGTTTCTAATTTTTTTGTCAATACCGACCTACCGGCTATTTCATCCTTAAAAGTCTTAAATTCTTCAATATTTTCCGGTTTGCTGTCTATTATATGATTACCAAAGAGTTCCTTGGTATAGTCAAACCAAAACGCCGATAATTGGTTTAGCACCTTACCCTTATCAGGTATCAGAGATGGTAAAACAAAATCAAAGGCTGAAATCCTGTCGGTTGACACGATGAGCAATTTATCCCCTACACTGTAAACATCTCTTACCTTTCCTCTCTTAAAAACTTCCAAGGGCAAATTAGTCGAGCCCACTGTTGTCAATTTTGTTTCTGCCATTTTCTCTCCTAAATTACGAGAGACAGATTAATATCTCAACTTAATCTATCTCTCGTTAATCTTATTATAACAATATTTATATCTAATTATAAAATCGAATATCCAACTACTAAACCAGCAACAACTATCGAAATCATACTCATTAGCTTAATTAATATATTCAAAGAAGGTCCTGATGTATCCTTTAAAGGATCACCAACGGTATCTCCAACTACACCGGCCTTATGAGCGGCCGAACCCTTACCACCAAAATGTCCTTGCTCAATATACTTTTTAGCATTATCCCATGAACCACCTGCATTTGCCATGAAGATAGCAAGAACAAAGCCTGCACCAAGAACACCAACAAGTAAACCCATAACTCCTGATACTCCGAGAATCATACCGGTAACGATTGGTAATACTATTGCCAACGAAGAAGGAAGTATCATTTCCTTTTGAGCACCCTTTGTTGATATCATAACACAAGAGTGATAATCAGGTTTTGTAGTTCCTTCCATAATACCCGGCATTTCTTTAAACTGTCTTCTAACTTCGTTAACCATAGCAGCAGCAGCTCTACCAACTGCTTTCATAGTTAATCCCGAGAAAACAAAAGCCATCATTGAACCAAGAAAAATCCCTACAATAACTTTGGGATTCATAAGATTAACCTTGAATAAATCCATAAAGTTTTCTATTGTAATCTGATCAATATTTAAATTATGTTTAGTTAAATATTCAGGTATAAATTTGGGAAGTTTATCAAGTCCAATATGTTCCATTCCCATTTTAATTTCTTCAATATAAGCTGCAAGAAGTGCAAGTCCTGTAAGAGCAGCTGAACCAATAGCAAAGCCCTTACCTGTTGCAGCAGTTGTATTTCCGAGTGAATCAAGAGCATCTGTTCTTTCTCTTACAATCTTATCTAATCCAGCCATTTCTGCGTTTCCGCCTGCATTATCGGCAATAGGACCATAGGCATCGGTTGCAAGTGTAATTCCAAGAGTAGAAAGCATTCCAACAGCAGCAATTCCAATACCGTAAACACCAAGCATTGTATTATTAAAACCACCGGCAAATCCAAAGGCACCCATTATACCAACTGCAATTGCAGTAACAGGTATTGCAGTAGAAATCATACCTGATGCAAGTCCCTCAATAATAACCGTTGCCTCACCTGTTTTAGCTTTTTCCGCAACCGAGATTGTAGGTTTGAAACCCTCCGAAGTATAATATTCAACACTCTTACCAACAACAAGCCCGACAACAAGCCCAACAACAATTGAACCAAATATTCCCATATAGTCAGGTAAAAGATAATTCACCGCAAAGTATGAACCGATAACAATTAGTACAGAACTAAAGTTAATCCCGAAACCAAGTGAGCCTAATAATTGTTTCTGTGTTGCTCCTTCCTTTGTCCTTACAAGAAAAATACCGATAATTGAAGCAAAAATACCTATTCCGGCAATAACCATTGGAAGAAGAACGGCATTTAACTGTAATTTCCCACTTATATGAAGAAATGCAGATGCACCGAGTGCAGCAGATGCAAGTATTGAGCCTGCATAGGATTCATAAAGATCAGCTCCCATTCCTGCAACATCACCAACATTATCACCAACATTATCGGCAATTGTAGCAGGATTTCTCGGGTCATCCTCAGGGATTCCCGCCTCAACCTTTCCAACTAAATCGGCTCCTACATCGGCAGCCTTTGTGTATATACCACCACCAACTCTTGCAAATAATGCCTGTAATGAAGCACCCATTCCAAATGAAAGCATTGTAACAGTAGTTACGACTAAATTTATCTTTAAAACTACATGTAACATATAAAACCATACTGCAACATCTATTAAACCTAAACCAACAACGATAAGACCCATTACGGCACCTGCTCTGAAAGCTACCTTAAGAGCCTTATCAAGTGACTCTCTTGCCATATTTGTTGTTCTTGCCGAAGCCAAGGTTGCTGTTATCATTCCTATAAAACCGGCAAGTCCTGAAAAAAACCCACCTGTTAAAAAAGCAAAAGGTGTCCATTTTGACTGAACGCCAAGTCCAAAAGACAAAAACCCTAAAAACAAGAATGCAATAACAAAAAATATTACTACAACCTTATACTGTTGTCTGAGATATGCCTTTGCACCCTTTCTTACAGCTTCCGCAATCTCAATCATTTCCTTAGTACCCTCTTCAACTTTCATAATTTGTTTGTAAAAAATAAAAGCAAAAAACAAGGCAAAAATAGCACCAATAGGTGCAATCAAAAATATCAATACATTCTCCATAAACAATCTCCTCCGTTAACGACTAATAACACTTGATAAAATAAAAACCCATAGAAACTTACAAAGATTAGCTATAAGTCCTTATCCTTAAAGGGAATTATATAAAAAATGGCAGGTAGTGTCAACATATTGTTGAATTCCTTGGATTTTCATCAAAATCGTAGCGAAATGTCCAATCGAACTATTATAACAAGTTAAGAGTTCGTCTCTACAATTAAATTTCTTCTATTAGGTGTAATTTATTGCTTCCTGCTATTATTATTATTTTATGAGCCTTTCCCT
>CAYOTE010000060.1:0-10884 GCA_964406785.1 uncultured Clostridia bacterium | reverse complement strand
TTATTGAAACGGCTAAGGCAAATGGATTAGATACATTTAAGTATTTAAAATATTTGTTTAAGGAAGTTCTTTATGTGTTAGAAAAATATAAAAATGAAAAATATAAAAATGAAAAATACAAAAATACTACGGAAGTTACAAAAGAACTCTTTTTGCTTCTACCTATGAATATCTCTATGATTGAAATAAATCAAGAATTGAAAAATGAAAACTAATAGAAGTGGGGGTTAATTAACCGCTTACGAATTATATGTAATCTTTAAATTCAGTTTGGAAATTTGATTCGTACAATCTTTTTGATACAATTTTCTCGGCTTTTCCTATCTTTGTATTTATGTCAATAATTGCAATATCAAGTATTTGATTAGCTTTTGCTACTTCAAATCTTTGATTAATACCGGTTAAGAATCTCTGTATTATCGGTTGTCTTTTCATGCCTATTATAGAGTCAAGAGAGCCTGTCATACCTACATCTGTCTGATATGCCGTACCGTTGGATAATACTCTGTAATCTGTTGTTTGTACATGAGTATGGGTCCCTATAACAGCACTTACTCTACCATCAAGATAAAAGCCCATTGCCTGTTTTTCAGCCGTTGCCTCAGCATGAAAATCTACAAACACTATCTTAGTATCTACCCTTTTCAAAAGTCTGTCTATTGCATTAAATGGATTATCAACTACAGGTTCCATAAAAACTCTTCCCTGTAAATTAATTATAGTAACCTTTTCTCCGTCTTTCAATGAAAATTCCAAAAAACCATTGCCCGGGACAACATCAGGGAAATTAACAGGTCGTAAAATAAATTTATTCTCTTTTAATAAAGGTAGGGCTTCTTTTTTATCCCAAACATGATTCCCAGTCGTGATTATATCAACGCCGGCATTAAAAATTTCATCAGCCGTTTTTTTTATTATTCCCAAACCGCCTGCCGAATTTTCTCCATTAGCAATAATTAAATTTGGTTTATACTTTCTTTTAAGAGGTAATAATGCTTTAGACAAAAAATATCTGCCGTACCTACCAATTATATCTCCGATAAAAAAAACTCTTATACTATCATTTTGCATATTCAATTGCTCTAATTTCTCTGATCACCGTAATCTTAATTTGTCCGGGATACTCTAATTCATCTTGAACTTTTTTAGCAATTTCTTTTGACATTATATATGTTTTATTGTCGTCAAGCTCGTTAGAGTTAATAATAACACGTACCTCTCTTCCTGCTCTTAATGCATAGGCTTTTGTAACTCCATCAAAAGAGACACTTGCCTCTTCAAGATTTTCTAATCTCTTGATATACGTTTCAAAAATTTCTCTTCTTGCACCCGGTCTCGAAGCTGAAATACTATCAGCTGCCTGCACAATTACACCCTCAACAGATGTGAATTCAACATCCATATGATGAGAAGCTATTGCCTCTTGTACAATTTTTGATTCACCGTATTTTCTTGCCAATTCAACTGATAATTCGGTATGAGTACCCTCCGTTTCTCTATCTATGGACTTACCAAGATCATGTAATAAACCGGCTCGCTTAGCAACATTTTCACTCACTCCTAACTCCGTTGCCATAAAAGCACTTATGAGAGCAACTTCTTTGGAATGAGCTAAAGCATTTTGTCCGAATGATGTTCTAAACTTTAATCTGCCAATATAATAATGTAATTCAGGATTTAAGTTTTGTATTCCAAGCTCTAAGACAACATCCTCACCAATCTTTCTCAAATAATCATCAAAATCTCTTTCAACTTTATTAACTACCTCTTCAATTCTTGCAGGATGTATTCTACCATCGGAAATAAGAGTCTGAAGCGTCTGTTTAGCTTTTTCTCTCCTTATTGGGTCAAAAGAGGAAACAATAATTGCTTCAGGTGTATCATCAACGATGAAATCAACTCCCGTTGCTGTTTCAAGTGCACGAATATTTCTTCCCTCTCTACCAATAATACGTCCCTTCATATCATCACTCGGTAAGTCTATAACGGTTACAGCTGAAGACATTACGTGCTCTGACGCAATTCGTTGAATAGAGGTGGATATAATATCCCTGCCTATCAATTCAGCCTTTTCTTTATACTCTTTTTCAATTATCTTTAAATTCTGTGCAGCTTCAAGTTTTGCCTCGCTTTCAAACTGACTCTTCATTTGTGCTTTCGCTTCATTTGCCGTCATTCCTGCTATTCTTTCAAGAACACGTTTTTGCTCTTCCATTTCATTATCAAGCTTCTTTTTAAGATTCTTATTTTCATCTTCTTTATGATGAACATCTTTTTCTCTTTTTTTTACATCTTTCTCTTTATTGTCAAGATTACCATATCTTCTATCTAAATTTTCTTCTTTTTGAATCAACCTTTTTTCCATTTCATTTAATTTACTTTGCCTTTGACTTTGCCTTTGGTTATATTCATTTTTCCATTTTATAAAATCTTCCTTGAGTTCTAAGGTTGTTTTTTTTCGAAGAGTTTCAATCTCTGTTTTATTTTTTGTTTCAAGTTCTGCCTTCAAAGATTCAACCTTTTGAAATTCTCCTGCAAAAATCTTTCCCTTTAAAATAAAAAAAAGTAAAAATCCAACACCTGCTCCACCAATAAATAATAATATATATATCAATTCTTTTCCCACAATTTCCTCCTTTAACCGATTATTTTGTTATTCATTTTAAACATTACTGCTCAGGCAATAATTTAACCGGTCTTTCTTTATCACTGTCAATAATATCAAGTTTAGGCACAATACTGTCAATCTTATTCAAAAAATCCTTTAATTCTTCATTTTCCTTTTTCAATGTGAATAACTCTTCAGCTATATTTATTGATGCAAGTAAGGCTAATTTATAAGAATCTAAATCCGAGGAACTTCTTCTAATTAAATTAATCTTATTTTCAACAAAGTCTATAATATCAATAAAATCTTTTGCCGCAACATCAGACGGTAAATTAAAAGAAAAGTAATTCCCAAGAATTTGAACTTCAATCTTTTTGCTCATTATATTATTCTGAACTCTTTATTTCATCAATCATCTCAATCATTCCAAGCACTTTCTTCTGAATTGCATCCTTATCTTTATCACTTTTAAGTGTTTCTTCCTCAACCTGATTGATTTTTGCCTTTAAACTACTATTTTCTGTTTTTAACGTCTTAACTGCTTCAATAAGATTTACTATCTTATTCTCTAATTTATCTAAATATTCCACAAAACTATCCTCCTATCTTTGGATTAATTTTAACATATCCGACATCTTTTCTATAAACGCTTTATGAATCACATTTACTTCATTATTTTCAAGAGTTTTAAATTCATCTTGATAAGTAAAAGACATAGACATACTAACCTTGCCTTCGGGATTGCCCTTTCCCTCATACAAATCAAAAAGCTCAAAATTAACAAGATTATCGGGCTTAATATCATTTATAACCTTTTTAATACTTTCAAAACTATTGTTCTTGTCAACAAAAAATGAAAAATCTCTCTTCGTTGAAGGAAATATATTCCACTTCTTCAACTTAAAAACTCTCTTTACCCTATTTAAAACATCAAAATCAAATTCTGAAATAAAGACAGAATCATTAATTTTATAACTCATGCTGACATCATCGTTTAACTCACCAATCATACCAAGAGTAATTCCATTATGAACTATTTTAAATACAGTCCCGCTTTTATAATAATCTTTTTCAGAACTTTCAAACTCAACATCTATAAATATACTTGAGAATAAATTTAAAACAATACCTTTAAATAGATATATGTCCCAGTTTACGCCCTTTTTAGTTCTCCAATCTTTTTTGCGATATATACCCGATGCACCTAAGGTAAACATATTTATCTGAACTATTTCATTATTTTTCAATGTAAAAATTTTCCCAAATTCATACATCAAAATATCTTTTGAGAATTGATTAAGATTTGAAGCCATATTTTTTAGTATTCCCGAAATAAGAGAATTTCTCATAAACGAAAAATCAACGCCTAATGGATTTTTTATTTCTATATTATGCTCTTTATCACCAAAAAACAGGTTATCACTCTCTTTTTGAAAGGAATAATTAATTACCTCATATGCACCATTACCTACAAGGAATTGTCCAATACTCGCTTTTAATTTCCTTGCAGACCATTTTTTAATCTTAGACGTTGATACATCAGGTAAAACAGACTCTAAATTATCGTAACCGTATATCCTGACTATTTCTTCAATTAAATCCTGCTTTCCATACACATCAACTCTAAACGACGGGACATTGACTTCCCAAAAATCGTCCTTGTCTATGGTTGCAAAGCCAAGTCTATTCAAGATTTGTTCAGATTCTTTATTCTCAATATCAATACCGGAGTACCTGCTCGGAAACTCTTTTTCCATAATAACTTTTTGTTGAACGAATGGTTTAGGATACACATCATTAAAATAGGTTATCTTAATATCAGATTTCGATGAACTCTTAATCAAATCAATAGTCTTCTCAATAATATCAACAGTACAAAGTATATCGGTTCCTCTTTCAAATCTAAACGAAGAATCGGTTGATAGACCAATACGTCTTGCAGGTTTTCTAACAACCACAGGATTAAAGCTTGCACTCTCAATGAAAATATTTTTGGTCTCAAGTGAAACACCGGAGTTCAATCCACCCATAATTCCTGCCAAGGCAATAGGTTCTTTTTCACCGGCAATAACTAAAAATTCGCTATCCAAAACAATTTTCTGCTCATCCAATAATTTTAAACTTTCACCTTTTTTCGCACGTCTGATATTTATTTGTTTACCATCTATCTTATCAAAATCAAAAATATGAATAGGATGACCATAAGCCATTAACATAATATTGGAAATATCAACGATAGAATTAATAGGTCTTAAACCTAAACTTAAGAGAATATTCTTAACCTCATCCGATGATTCACCAACCGTAACATCTCTTACGATACATCCCGAATATCTCGAACAATCATCAGGATTTTCAATATTAATATTGAATTTTTTGCCATCATCATTTATCTCTGTTAATTTGGTCTTATTATTATATTCAATTAATTTTAAATTCGGAGACTTTGCCACCATATCTCTTGCAATACCAAAATGAGAAAGCCAATCGGGTCTGTTCGGAGTACTTTCAACCTCTATAACATCAACACCCTTATAGTCTGATATTTCAGCAACCTCAAGTCCCATTGTCTCCAACAAATTCTTTATCCAAACCGTATCAAAATTACAATCTATAAATTCTCTTAAATATTTTGTATTAATCTTCATTTTTATCCAAACTGATTGAGAAATCTAATATCATTTCCATAAAACATTCTTAAGTCATGAATACCGTATTTTAGCATAGTTATTCTCTCAATTCCCATTCCGAAGGCAAAGCCTGAATACTCATCAGGATTTATATTCCCATTTTTTAAAACCTCAGGATGAACCATTCCACTTCCTAAAATTTCAATCCAACCGGTACCCTTACAAATTCTACACTCAGAATCCTTGCCATTACATAAAAAACAACTGACATCAACCTCAGCTGAAGGCTCGGTAAACGGAAAAAAGCTGGGTCTGAACCGCACGTCAACAGCCTCACCAAAAAAACTCTTTAGAAAATAACCTAATGTGCCTTTTAAATGAGAAAAGTTAATATCCTTTGCAACCAAAAGTCCCTCAACCTGGTTAAACACAGGCGAATGAGTAGCATCAACTTCATCTTTACGAAATACTCTGCCGGGTGCTATAACCTTTATAGGCGGTTTGTTTTTTTGCATATATCGAACCTGCACCGGAGAAGTATGGGTTCTTAATACCATATCATCAAAATTCTTTATAAAAAAGGTATCCTGTTCATCTCTTGCAGGATGGTGCTCTAAAAAATTCAAGGCAGTAAAATTATAATACTCCTGTTCAATTTCAGGACCATCCGCAATATCATACCCCATACCTATAAAGATATCCTCTACCTCATTTCTCACATAAGACAGGAGATGTGTCCTGCCAAGATGCGTAGGTAATTCAGGTAACGAAGCGTCCACACGAACTTCATTCTTTTTATTTAGCGAATCTTCAAGTGTACTTAATTCATTCTCAATCTGTACTTTTAAAACATTTACTAATTTTCCTGCAAGCGGTCTTTGCTCTTTATCAAAACCTTTAAGCCCCTTTAATAAATTTGTAAGAACACCCCTCTTTCTACTGGTAAACCTCTCACTTAAAACCTGCAAATGTTCAAGTGATTTTACCCTTTCAACTTCTTTAAAAAACAGATTTTTTACACTATCAATCTCATTTTTTAAATCATTGATCATAAGGATGATTTTGCTTTAAGAACGATTTCTTTAAATGTTTCGGATTCAGTTGCCGCAAGATTTGACAAAATTTTTCTATTTAGCTTAATGTCTGCTTTTAACAATCCGTTGATAAATCTTGAATAACTAATATCATATTCTCTTACAGCTGCATTAATTCTTACAGTCCAAAGTCGTCTAAAATCTCTTTTTTTATTCCTTCTATCCCTATAGGCATACTGCAAAGCCTTCTCTACAGCTTCTTTTGCCGTCCTATAATTTTTTCTCTTTGCTCCGAAAAAACCCTTTGCCAATTTTAATATCTTTTTTCTTCTTAATAATTTCTTATTTCCCCTCTTTACCCTGGGCATATCGTCCTCCTGTTATTCTGTTTTCCTTTTGTATCCTTATTACGCTATTACTTAATTTATGAATACGGTAATAAGGCTTTTACTCTTTTAAACTCTTCCTTTACAACTATGGTAGATTTTCTTAAGTTTCTCTTACGTTTTTGGCTTTTTTTTGTCAAAATATGTGAAGAATTTGCTTTTCTTCTTTTTATCTTTCCAGTTCCTGTAAAGCTAAACCTTTTTTTTGCACCTCTATGAGTTTTCAGTTTTGGCATCTTTTCCTCCTTTTTTCTTACCAACAAGGATATAACAATTCCATCTCTCCCTTTTGGGTGGTGATTCAATTTCAGCAATATCCTTTAAAATTTCCACAATTTTATCTGTCATTACACCTAACATTTCAGGCTTTCTTTTTTGTCTTCCCTTTAACCAGATTGTAACCTTAACCTTATTACCCTCTTCTACAAACTGTTTAATTTTTTTCATCTTAACTTCTACATCATGATCGCCTATTGCAGGTGTAAACTTAATTTCCTTAAGATGAACCTTTCTTTGCAATTTTTGTGCTTCGTGCTCTTTCTTTTGCAATGCGTATAAAAATTTCCCGTAATTAAGTATTCGACATACAGGAGGTTTTGCATTGGGAGAAATTTCAACCAAATCCAAATCCTTTCCGGTTGCTATTTCCAATGCTCTTGCAATAGGAACAACACCAACTTGTTCCTTATTCTCATCAATCAATCTAACTTCCGTAGCTGTTATTTCTCTGTTAATCGAATGCGGTTTTTGTTTAACTCTCGGCCTTTTATATTTCATAACTGAATTTTTTTTCTCCTATTAACTTTTTTATACCATTAACAAATTTATCTAAATCTATCTTACCCTTATCACCCTGTTTATGAATTCTATAAGACAAATTTTTGTCTTTTTCTTCATCATCACCAAGAATTACTATATAGGGAATTTTCCTCATTTCTGCATCTCTTATTTTTCTTCCTATTCCTTCGCTTCTTTTATCAAATTCCGTTCTTATTCCATTTTTCTTGAGTTTCAAATACATTTCCTTCGCATAAGACTCGTTCTTGTCCGTGACAGGAAGAATAATAACCTGAACAGGCGATAACCAAACAGGGAAAAAACCACCAAAATTCTCAATTAAAATACCAAAAAATCGTTCCAAAGAACCAAGCAACGCCCTATGTATCATAATAGGTTGTTTAACTGTTCCGTCCTTATCCGTATATTTAAGATTAAATCTTTCGGGCAAATTAAAATCTATTTGAATTGTCGAACATTGCCATGAACGTCCGAGAATATCTTTAATCTTTACATCAATCTTAGGACCGTAAAATACTCCTTCACCAGAATCTATTTCAAACTTATGATTACCCTTTTTAAGAGCACCTTCTAATGCGTTGGTTGCCAAGTTCCACTTATCCAACTCTCCTACATACTTTTCCGGTCTCGTTGAAAGGTAAATATCAACATCATCAAAACCAAAGGTACCTAATATATGTAAGGTAAAATCAATTAATTCTTTAATTTCCGCTTCTAATTGCTCAGGCGTACAGAATATATGTGCATCATCTTGAGTAAATCCTCTTACCCTCATAAGTCCGTGTAATACACCGCTTCGCTCATATCTGTAAACAGAACCCAGCTCAGCCCACCTAAAAGGCATATCTTTATAACTTCTGTTTTTAGATTTAAAAACGCTTAAATGAAACGGACAATTCATAGGCTTAAGTTGATATTTTGTGTTATCAAACTCAATAGGTGGAAACATATTCTCCGAATAAAAATCGGAATGCCCGCTGGTTTTCCACATTTCAAGCCTTGCAATATGAGGCGTATATAAAAAATCATAATTATTTAATAAATGCTCATCTTTCCAAAATTTCTCTATTTCATGACGAATTATAGCACCTTTTGGATGCCATAAGACAAGACCTGCCCCAACTTCATTCTGAATGGAAAACAAGTCTAACTCCTTACCAAGCTTTCTATGATCCCGTTCCTTAGCTTCCTTTAGAAATTTAACTCTTTCATTTAATCTTTCAGGCGTGGAAAACACAATTCCATAAATCCTTTGCATAGGAGCATTCTTTTCGTCACCCTTCCAATATGATGCGGAAGAGTACAGTAGCTTGAAGTTTTTCAACAATCCGGTCTTAGGTAAATGAGGTCCTCTACACATATCTATAAAATCACCCTGTCTATAAACTGAGACAGTATCACCCTCCACCTTATCACCAATTAATTCAACCTTTAAGGGTTGTCCTTGCTTGGTAAAATAATCAATTGCTTTCTCTTTTTGCCACTCCAATCTCTCAATCTTATCATTTCGCTTAATGTGAAATTTCATTTTTTTACTTATCTGTTGAAGATCTTCCGGCGAAAAAGGCTCCTTTACAAGAAAATCATAATAAAAGCCGGAATCAGTTGCCGGTCCAACACCAACTTGTGTATCTGGAAACAACTCTAACACTGCCTGAGCAAGTAAATGTGCACAGGAATGCCTGTAAACAGGAGCAACCTCATCTGACAGGTAACTCAATTCCTCAACACCCTCCTCGTTTAAAAGAGTCAGGTCAAGTTCACACAATTCACCTTTCTTTTTTAATAAAACAGTTCCCTTAGCAAACGACTTCTCAATTTTATTCATCTTTTAATTCACACTCATTCAATTATACACCCAACTACGCACCCAACCATATCATACCCGAAATAGGCACAGGCGGACTCGAACCGCCGACTTCTACCATGTCAAGGTAACACTCTAACCAACTGAGTTATGCACCTGTATATTTTTAACTATTTTACAAGTTCTTTTAATTTTTTTCCGGGAACAAATTTAACAACATTCTTTTTAGGTATTATTATTTCTTCACCTGTTCTTGGATTTCTACCCTTTTTCTGTTTTTTCTCAACAACCTTGAAAGTTCCAAAGCCAACAAGAGTTAATGAACCGTCTTTTTTTTTCAATTCATCGGTTAAAGCATCAATAAAACCATCTATAACTTTAACAGCGTCTTTTTTTGTAACACTGGCATCCTTAACCATTTGAACTGCTAATTCATTCTTATTCATATTTTTCTCCTTTTTTTTAACAATCTCATAATTTACATCAAAACTCACGTAAAGTCAACACTATTAACACTCTCAAAATCATTTCTTACAAACTGTCCCCATACATTTACTCATATACACAAGATTTTGTACCTGACAAAACAAGCATACGATTAAATAATATAAACTGAAGTATTAATTCACTTAGTTGAATTTTAAATAATAATTTAATATTAGAAAAATTCAGGCAAGTTTTTTTTTAACATCTATCATAACTAATTTCGATATACTTTTTAATGTCTCTATAACACCGTCACCCTTCATCGAGACAGCCTCTAAAACAGGCTCGTTCTTTTTTCTTAAAGCAGCTATCATTTCGTCAACAGGAGTTACGTTTGGCAAATCTCTTTTGTTTAACTGTAGTACAAAGGGCAAGCTATTAAAATCAAGTTTATACTCAACTAAATTTTCAAGCATATCCGCAAGACTTTCAATATTAGCTTCAAACCTTTCTCGTTGTGAATCGGCAACAAAAACAAGTCCGTCAACACCCTTCAGTATCAATTTTCTTGAACTGCTATAGTAAATTTGCCCGGGAACGGTATAAAGATGAAACTTAACCTTATATCCCTTTATAGTACCTAAATCAAGCGGAAAAAAATCAAAAAAAAGAGTTCTTTCCGTCTCTGTTGCAAGACTTACCATCTTGCCTTTATTATCTTTCTTTATTTTATTGTATATATGTTTTATATTGGTGGTTTTACCACTTAAGCCAGGACCATAATACACAATTTTAAAGTTAATTTCTTTTGTGGAGTAATTTAAAAAGGACATTTATTAATCTCCAAATATTTCATCAATATCAGCATCTGTCACACCCTCAAAAAGAGATTCTGAACCACCGCTAACATTTGCCTTTGCTTTCTCATCAATTTTTACAAATACATCTTCAAGAGCTTTGGTCGAATTTTTGACTCTGAATCTCACCAAACCTAAGTTGGAATCCTTCTCAAAAATAATTATTAACATTGTTCGACTATTAATCGACGTAACATAAAGATTTTTATCGTTGGACTCAGTAAGAATACTGGTAAAATTTTCCATACTAAGCATTTGAGCAATGCTGTTAACTGCCGCTATACTTCCTGCGATTAAAGATGAAATGGAATTCAGATACGAATCCTCCATATCACCCG
>CAYOTE010000059.1:0-10916 GCA_964406785.1 uncultured Clostridia bacterium | reverse complement strand
CATAAAGAGGATAGTAAGAAAATTAATAGAGATGAATCTTTTTTTGATATTTCAGCTGAAGAATTTAGAAACGAAACAATGGTTTTCTTTAGGCAAAAAGAAATGAATCAAATGATTGAAATATTATGTTCTGATTCTAAAAATAATGTTTTAATAGTTGGGGAGAGTGGCGTAGGAAAAACGTATCTTATAAAATATCTTGCACAGCATATTTTAAAAGGTGAGGTCCCTGATACTCTTTTTAAAAAAAAGATTAAAGAAATAAATTTCATATCACTTTTGACAGGTTCAAAATATAGAGGACAATTTGAAGAAAAAGGTATCCGACTTTTAAAAGATATAAAAAAATCTGATATAATTCTTGTATTGGAAGATGTTCATTTAATGATGAATTCCGGTGCTATAAGAGGTACATCTTTAGACTTTATTAATATATTAAAACCGTTTTTAAGAGATAATTCGGTACAGATTATTGCAACGACGAATAGTGAAGAGTTTAAAAATACTGTAGAAAAGGACAATGCTCTGCTTGGGTTTTTTCAAAAAATTTCTGTTAATCAGATGACAGCATTTGAGACACAAAAAATATTGAGCTATAGGGCTTCTCAATTAACCTCAAAACAAAGTTTAATAATTTCTGATGAACTTCTAAATGAAATAGTTAAAATGGCTAAGAGTAATATAAGAAATAGAATGTTGCCCGATTCGGCTGTGATGCTATTGGAGAGATGTGTTTCAAAAAGGGTATATAAAAATTTATCGAATAACTATGAACCTGAATTATCAGTCGAAATTTTATCAGAGGTATTGTCGGATATTTTAAATCTTCCAGAATCTTTTCTATCGATTTCAATTAAGGAAAAATTGAGTAGTTTAAGGAATGTATTATCAGAAACAATCAAGGGACAGGACGAGGCATTGGATAAATTGGTGAAGGGTGTTATTGCTTCAAAACTTGGATTTGATATAAATGATAATAGACCGGATGGAGTATTCTTATTTATTGGTCCTACGGGTGTTGGAAAGACTCAAACAGCCATTTCACTTGCTAATGCGCTGTATGGTTCTGATGATTATTTAATAAGATTGGATATGTCTGAGTATATGGAGAAATATACATATTCAAGGTTTGTAGGTGCGGCACCTGGATATGTCGGTTATAATGACACCAATCAACTCACGGATAAGGTGCGTAAGAATCCGTCTTCTGTTATTTTAATAGATGAGGTTGAAAAAGGCGATAATCAATTATTAAATATATTTTTGCAAATTTTTGATGCAGGACGATTAACCGATGCGAAGGGTAATGTTGTTGACTTTTCAAATACTACCATTATTATGACTTCAAATGTTGGGACTGATTTATACTCGAAGGTAAGACTTGGTTATCAGAGAGATGTTTTAGATAAATCTGTATCTCAGTTATCTTTAAACAAGTCTTTAAAAAAGTTTTTTTCTCCGGAATTTCTAAATAGAATTGATCAAATAGTAGTCTTTGACCAATTAGGAGAAGATGAAATCCTTGAAATTATACGGGAACAGATTAAAATTATTGAGAAAAAAATGTTTAAAAAAGGTAAAGAATTGGTAATTACAGATGATGTTATTGAATTACTTGCGGCAAAAGGATACTCTAAAGAGTACGGAGCAAGAAATATTTCAAGAGAGCTAAAAATTGTATTACTTGAAAAGATTGCCGAATTATCATTAACGGATGAATGGCAGTTTTGCGATGCGGTTGTGTGTGAAATAGAGGATGATGAAGTTGTTGTAAAGTTGTTAAAAGTTGAAGCGCATTTGGAAGGTAAAGATGTTGACAGTTTTAAAAAAATGGGGTCGTTAAATGTCTGAAAAATTAAAAAAAATATTAGTTATTGATGATGAGAAGAACATTCAGGTATCATTAGCCTCTATTCTTGAAGATGAGGGGTATTATGTTTATCTTGCCTCATCGGGTGAGGAAGGAATAGAAAAATTTAAAAACTTAAGTCCCGATGCGGTCTTTCTTGATATATGGTTGCCCGGCATAGACGGGTTGGAAGTTATGAATAAACTTCTTGAAATTGATCCTTTACAAATCATAATAATGATGTCGGGGCACGGAAATATAACTACGGCTGTAAAGGCTGTAAGGGATGGTGCTTATGATTTTCTTGAGAAACCTTTGAGTTTAGATAAGGTTATTTTTGTTTTAAATCGTGGACTGACTTATAAAAGACTTGTTGAAGAAAATCAGAGATTAAAAAAGATTTTAAGACAGGAAGTAATAGAGAATAATAAGGTTGTTAAGGATGAGAAAACAGGTAGTATAGTTTACGATATTGAAGATATTAAAGATTCAAAGAAACAAAAGACGATTAAGAAAAGTTTGATTTTTTATGGTATAGGGCTTCATTCCGGTGAAAGAACAGGCTTATCTATAAAGCCCTTAGGACCCGGCAAGGGCATAAGGTTTGAAAACATATCGGAAAGCGGTTATATCCCTGCACGAGTTGAGTACCTTGATACTACCAATCAGGCAACTTCTATAAGAAAAGACGGACTTATAGCAAATACCATAGAACATTTTATGGCTACTCTCCATGCCTTTGGTATAACTAATTTATCCATAAAAATAAGTAGAGAGGTTCCTATTGATGATGGCTCGGCTGTTAAATTTTGTAATTTAATTCGTGAAAGCGGAATTGTTGAACAGAATGAGATAATACCTGAAATAAAAATATCAAAAACTCATATAATAGGCAATGAAGACGAAAATTCAAAATATATAAAAATTGAGCCTTATGATGGTTTTGCTGTTAAATACACACTGATTTATGGTGCACCTCTTGGTAAAATGACTTATGAATTCAATATGGATTCACCGGAAAGTTTTGAAAAAGAAATAGCACCGGCAAGAACATATGGTTTTGTTGATGATTTTCGTAAGTTGGCAGATATGGGACTTGCCGAGGGTGGTAGATTAAATAATTTTATTCTTATTGATGGTGGTAAAATTTTAAATACGGAACTAAGGTTTCCCGAAGAGTTAGCAAGACATAAGATACTTGATATAATCGGTGATTTTTATTTACTTGGTCGTCCTTTAAAGGGCAAAATAACGGCTCAAAAGACGGGACATTTTGATAACTCACAGATGGTAAATCTTATAAAAGAGCACTATTGTAAAAATTAATTTAGGAATATGTCTTGACAGACGAAAATAAGGCAGTAATATTTTCACTTTCCAATATTAGAAAAAAGTTTAATTCTCATAGTAATTCTCATAGTATCGGACCAATTAGTTTTGATATTTTAGAAAATGAAATTCTTGCTTTAACGGGTAAAACCGGATGTGGCAAGACTACTGTGGCTCAAATAATTATGAGATTGATTGATTTTGATTCCGGTAGTTTATCTTATAAAGGGAAATCTATCTTGGAAAGTCCAATAAGAGAATTCCGAATGAATAATCAAATGATGTTTCAAAACCACATATTATCTGTAAATAATAAGCTTAAAATAGAAAAAATTATAGTCGAGCCGTTGGAAATTCAATCCATTTCCAAAATTGAAATAAGAGAAAAATTAGAGAAATTGCTGGATGTTTTTAAACTTTCCGTAAATTTATTAAAAAAGTATCCTGACGAATTATCGGGTGGGGAATTACAGAGAGTTGTTTTTGCAAGAGCGTTAATATTAGAGCCTGAATTCTTAGTTTTTGATGAACCTTTTTCAAACTTAAATAGAGATATGGCTTTACAATTAATCAAAAATATACGAGAAATACGTAAAGACTATAAACAGACTATACTAATTATTTCACATTCTTCTGAATATGTAGAAAAGATAGCCGACAGAAAATTGAATTTTTCAAAACTTATTAAAGCTAAACTTTCTTGATTATCAGAATTAAAAAAACAATCGGAGAGGGTGGGATTCGAACCCACGGTCCCGTTGCCAGGACAACTGCTTAGCAGGCAGCCCGATTCAGCCACTCTCGCACCTCTCCGTACTGTTTGTTAATTATTACTTCATCTTTGTTTAAATGCCGAGGAGGGGAATCGAACCCCTACAGCCTTTCAGCCACAAGCACCTCAAGCTTGCGTGTCTACCAGTTCCACCACCTCGGCGTTTGTATCTATTTGCTTTTTTTACTATCTAAGTTTTCTTTCTTTTTTGATGAACTTGTATTCACCTTTTTACTATCTTTTTTATTGTCTGTTTTAACTTCTTTATTAATAACCTTTTTATCTGTTTTTATATCGTTAACCTTTGCTTTCTTTTTATTTCTTATCTTGCTAAGGTTGATTACAATTCTTTCACCTATTTTAAACTTATTAACTTCAAAATCTTTTTTATTATTGTAACCCTTTGCACTAACTGTGAAAAATATAGGCTTCTTTGCAATAATATTATTAATAACTGCAAGTCCCTCTTTATTTGTCGTTTTCTTATTATGCTTGGCTATCATCTCTTTTGTTTTCTGTACTTCCTTATCGTTGGTCGATACTTTTTTAGTACTCTGATAATATTTAACAATAGCATGATTTATAGGCTTTTGTGAACTCGCATCAAGAACAACCACACTGTACTTCATTCCTGAAGCACCTGATTTTGTTGAGGCTTTTTTTACATCATTCTTTGATATTATCATAAGTAATAATGTAATGACCATAAAAAGAACTGCTAATATAGTTGTAAATTTTGACATAAACGTTGCCATACCTCTCGGACCAAAACTCGATTGACTTCCGTAACCACCGAAAGCACCTGCAAGGTCAGCACTCTTACCACTCTGTAACAGTACAACCGTTATCAATAGTAAGCTAACCAATAAATGTAAAATTAATAAAAATGTTGCCAAAATATCCTCCAAAATCTAAAGTCAAATCTGAAAATATCAGACTAACTTGTACGAATTTGTGATTATATCAAAAAACTGTTCAACTTTCAAGGAGGCACCGCCAATTAATGCACCATTTATATCATTTTGTGAAAGTAATTCCAAACTATTTTCAGGTTTAACCGAGCCTCCGTACAGTATAGGTATGGTATTTGCATTATCGGAAATCTTTGACAAAAAGTTTCTTATGAAATTATGTACTTCTTGAGCCTGTTCGGGTGTTGCTGTTTTTCCCGTACCTATTGCCCATATAGGCTCGTATGCGATAACAATTTTATCAATATTACTGTTAGAAATGTCTTTTAGATTATCTGTTAGCTGATTTTCTATGACTTTAAATGTATTACCGTTTTCTCTTTCGTCCAAGGTTTCTCCAACGCATAAAAGCGGGGTAAAATCATTTTTAAATGCTACTTTGACTTTTTCATTTATCAATTCATTATTTTCTTTAAATATTTGTCTTCTCTCCGAGTGTCCGATAAGGAGATACTTTACAATATTCTTTAGCATTGAGCAAGATATTTCTCCGGTATAAGCACCACTGTCTTCATAGTAAAAATTCTGTGCTCCTATTGTTATTTTGCCCTTAATATCGCTGACAGGGTAAAGAGATGTAAAAGGAGGAAATAGGAGTACCTCAACAGCGTTTTTAAACTTTAAACGCTTGTTTAATTCACTAATGAATTCAAGGCTTTCTTTTACGGTCTTATTCATCTTCCAATTACCCGCTATAATAAATTTATTGTCCATTATTTCCCTCCCTACCTAATTATTTATTGCTTAAAGCTTCTATTCCCGGTAGTTTCTTGCCTGATAAGAATTCAAGCGAAGCTCCGCCACCGGTTGATATATGAGTTATCTTATCGGCATATCCGAGTTTATTGATAGCCGATATTGAATCGCCTCCACCAACTATACTTGTTGCATTAGAATTAGCGACGGCCTTTGCAATCTCGCTTGTGCCACCGGAAAAAAGCTCAATTTCAAAAACGCCCATTGGACCGTTCCAGACAATTAACTCAGCCTTTTCGATTTCATCGGAGTACATTCTAACCGTTTCTACTCCAATATCGAGTCCCATCATCGTATTGGGAATTTCATCTCCAATTTGTGTCATTCGTACAGTAACATTAGGCTCAATTTTAACTGCCGCTATATGGTCTATCGGCAATAGTATCTTGATTCCTTCTTCTCTTGCAAGATTAAGTATTTCACTACAGGTAGAGATTTGGTCATCCTCAACCAAAGAATTTCCCACAGCAATACCCTTTGCCTTAAGAAAAGTGTATGCCATTGCACCGCCGATTAATATGACGCTTGTTTTTGATAAGAGGTTTTTTATTATCGGTATTTTGTCAGATACCTTTGCGCCGCCTAATATTGCTATATAATTATCGGGAGGGTTAAGTACTGCCATACCAAGATATTCAATCTCTTTTTTTAATAGAAAACCGGCTGCCGCAATATCCACATATTCGGTGATTTTTACAATAGAACTGTGAGCTCTGTGAGACGTACCAAAGGCATCGTTAATGTAAATATCAATTCCTTTTGCAAGCTCTTTTGCAAGCTCTTCTCCGTTATTGGTCTCGTCATTGAAAAATCTTAGGTTTTCCAATAAAATTATTTCACCCGCTTTAAGGTTGGATTTCATATCTTCAATTTCTTTACCTACGGTTTCGCCCGTGAAGACAACCTTGGTGCTTAACAACTCACCCAATCTAATACTTACCGGTTTAAGACTGAATTCGAGTTTTTTTTCACCCTTTGGTCTTCCAAGATGAGAGGCACAAATTATTTTTGCACCATTCTCAATTAGAAATTCAAGTGTTTTTAAAGAAGCTTTAATTCTTGTGTCATCGGTTATATTGCCATTCTTATCTAAAGGAACATTAAAATCGTTTCTAACAAAAACGGTTTTACCTTTAACATTTAAACTATCAATGAATAGCTTATTCATTTTTTTACAATCATCTGAATAAGGTCTCTTACTCTACAAGAATATCCCCACTCGTTATCATACCATGCTAATACTTTTACCATTTTTTCGTCAATTACAGTTAAAAATTCTTCATCAACTATTGAAGAATGACTGTTTCCTATGATATCTGAGGAAACCAGAGGCTCCGTGCTATATTCAAGATATCCTTTAAGGCTATTCTCGGAAGCTTCCTTAAATACTCTTTTTAGTTCTTCCAAATTTGTTGATTTTTTTAAATTTACAACCAAGTCAACAAGTGAACCGTCAGGCGTTGGGACTCTAACTGCACTTCCTGCAATCTTTCCTGCCACCTCAGGTATTACAAGTCCAACTGCTTTTGCCGCACCTGTTGTTGTCGGTATTATATTTTGAGCGGCTGTCCTTGCTCTTCTCATATCTTTATGAGGTAAATCTAATATTCGCTGATCATTTGTATAGGAGTGAATCGTTGTCATATTACCTATCAAAAGACCGAAGTTATCGTTAAGTACCTTTATTACCGGTGCTATACAATTTGTTGTACATGACGCATTTGATATTATGTTATGCTTTTGAGCATCATAAATATTGTCGTTTACACCCATAACTATAGTTGCGTCAGGATCAGTAGCCGGAGCTGAAATAACAACTTTCTTTGCACCTGCTGTCAGATGCTTGGTTGCACCGTCCCGTTTTCTGAATATTCCCGTTGATTCCACAACTAAGTCAATACCAAGCTCTTTCCATGGTAAATTTTCGGGATTCCTTTCCGAATATATATTATATCGTTTCCCTTCAACTTCAATATAACCTTCACCTGACTCTATTTTTTTATCAAATTTTCCAAATACTGTGTCGTATTTCAACAGGTGGGCCAACATTTTTGCGGATGTTAAATCGTTAATTGCAACTATCTCAAAATCCGTTTGATCAAAGCTTGCCTTAAAGAACAGTCTTCCTATTCTTCCAAAACCATTAATTGCTACTTTATAACTCATTATGATACCTCCTTTTTAATTCTTTCATGTCCTTATAAATTAACATAAATACTTTTCTATTTCAAGTATTTATCTAATTTTTTCATTCTTTTGTCAGCAATTTTAATATCACGCATGTCAAAGTATAGTTATAGCTCGTCATAATTAATCCTCGTTGAATTTGTTTATTAAAAATGGGTTTTTTTGTAAATATTTTAATTTAAAGCAGTTTAACTTTACAAGTATCAAGTTTCACCTAAAACCTAAAATTTTAATCAAAATCTACTGCAATGCCTAATAAGCCCATTCTAACTGTGTTAAACTCAATCACTGCATTGCAAAATCGTTAGACTATCCTTCATTTAGCTCAATCGTTTAACTTGTTATAACAGTCTTATTGGACATTTCACGACGATTTTGATGAAAATTTCATGTTTCAAGGAAAATAATTATCGTTCTGAAGTCTGAAATTTTAGGTACAATTCTATTCTTTGGACGTATGATGGGATTTATGATATTATACGGCATAAAATTATAAATTGGAGATAAAATGATATCGATAGATGACGCATTGAGTATTATGAATAAACTTAATACCGAGCCGAAAACAGAATTAATTTCAATCTTTGATGTTCTTGGTAGAATACTTGCCGAGGATATTATTTCAAAGATAAATATGCCTCCGTTTGATAAATCGGCAATGGACGGTTATGCCATAATTGCTGAGGACACATCTACAAAGTTTAAAGTAATCGAAATTGTTGCTGCCGGAAAATTCCCTAAGCATGAACTAAATACCGGACAGTGTTCAAAGATAATGACGGGTGCTCCTATGCCGAAAGGTGGGGATAAGGTTTTAAAAGTTGAGCTTACAAAAGAAAAAGACGGTTATATGTACCCTACCGGTATGGATATGGTTAATAATATATGTTATTTGGGTGAGGATATAAAAATTGGAGAGAAGGTTCTTGATAGTGGAATAAAATTAAATGCTTCATCTGTCGGTGTTCTTGCCTCAATGGGATTGAAGGACGCCTTGGTATATAAGAAGATTAATATAGGACTTGTTACAACCGGAACAGAGATTGTTGAACCCGGATTCAGTCTGAAAAATGGACAAATTTATAATAGTAATGCATACTCTATTTATTCTCAATTGAAAGATACCTGTGCAATAATAAATTATGCCGGTATAGTAGGGGATAATAAGGAAAGCACAAAAAAGGTTCTTGCTAAGGTAATAGATGAATCTGATGTAATTGTTATATCAGGTGGTGTTTCAATGGGCGATTTTGACTTTGTCCCGATAGTTCTAAAAGAATTAGGTGTTAAAATTCATTTTGACAGAGTTGCTATAAAGCCCGGAAGACCAACAACCTTTGGTACAATTGGTGCAAAGGCTGTCTTCGGACTTCCAGGAAATCCCGTATCAACCTTTGTAATAAGTGAGGTTTTTGTAAAGGGCATGGTTTATAGGATGATGGGGCATAAATATAATCCTGTTGAATTGAGTGGGATTTTAAAGACTAATTATAAGAGAAAAAAAGCAGGAAGGGCCTCATATATTCCGGTGATATATGATAGGGGAATTATAACTATTCCTGAATATCATGGTTCTGCTCATTTGGGTGTATTACCTAAGGCGAATGCTTTGTTGCTTATAGGAAAAGGTGTTGATGAAATAAAAGAAGGTATGCAAGTAAATGTTAGACAAATATAATAGGAGTATAACTTATCTGCGTATATCCATTACCGATAATTGTAATTTAAGATGTACTTATTGTGTTCCCGACGGATTTATGTTCAAAAATCAGGAAGACAGGTTATTGTCATTTGATAATATAATAAAAATAGTAAAAGCCGGCTCTGACATAGGAATAACAAAGATAAGATTGACGGGTGGGGAGCCTCTCTTGAGAAAGGGTGTAGAAGAATTGGTAAGCAGGATTAAGGGTGTAGCCGGAATTAAAGAGCTTACCATGACTTCAAACGGTGTACTCTTAAAACGACTTGCCAAGTCCTTAAAGGATGCCGGATTGGATAGGATTAATATATCATTAGATACACTTAACCCGTTAAAGTATAGGGAAATAACAAGAGGTGGTAATATCTTACATGTTTTAGCTGCTATTGATGAGGTTATTGCGGTAGGGTTTAAGGATACAAAAATAAATACTGTTGTTATGCCTGAATTTAATGGGAATGAAATTGATGAAATTCGACAATTTTGTCAGGATAAGGGATTGTATTTACAAAGAATTAATCATTATTCTCTATCTAATATAAATAGTATTGATAAGACATATAATGCTGAAAGACCTCTTGCATGCTCTGTTTGTAATAGAATAAGGGTAACGGCAGACGGTAAAATAAAGCCCTGTCTTTTCTCGGATATTGAAATTCCCATTAATTTTAAAAATATTAAAGAGAGCTTAATGACCGCAATAAATATTAAACCTGCAAACGGTACAAAAAATACATCAAGACAAAATTGGCAAATAGGCGGTTAAAAAAATTTCAGGTTGCAATATGTCCTTAATTTAGGTAGAATATAGGATATTTTATTTATGGAGTATATGATGACAAAAAAATACGGTGTTTTATTATTTTTTATTACAATTATTGTTTTATTGGTAAATACGGGATGTAAAGATTTTGGCGTTCCTGATTATAATTTAATTGTAAATTTTGGTGAAGGTATTAGTGGTTTACCTGATGCCGGTTCTTATAAATACAAAGAATTATCTAAGATAAATTATAAATATATATTTTTAAATGAAGATGACAGGGCACCAAGTGTTTTTATTAATGAAAGCTCTTCTCCGTATAAGGCTTCAGGTACTATTGTTATGTATAAGGATATAGAAATTTATGTTGGTGATGTTAATATTGTCGGAACATGGAAATTAACAATTACCGATAATGACGGGACTAAGAGTAATTCGAATATTGAGTTTATTGCAGGTACAACAAATATTGAGGGAAGTTTTACCGATAGCAGAGGATATACCGGTACTTGGAAAAATGTAGGCAATAGGTTGTTTATGTCTTTTACAGATTGGGACGGTCAGATATTTGAAGGCAATATATCTCC
>CAYOTE010000058.1:0-10967 GCA_964406785.1 uncultured Clostridia bacterium | reverse complement strand
AGCAGAAACAATGAAAAAAGAAGGGATGGAATTTCCTCTTCATCTCGGAGTTACAGAAACAGGAACTTTTTTTACCGGAAGTATTAAGTCAGCCATTGGAATAGGAAGCTTGCTATTGGACGGAATAGGTAATACAATAAGAGTATCTCTGACAGACGATCCCGTAAATGAAATTAAGGTTGCCAAAGAAATTCTTAAAATTACAGGCAAACGAAGTGGGGGAGTTGACTTTATTTCTTGTCCGACATGTGCAAGAACTTCCGTGGAATTAATTGATATAGCAAATAAGATTGAAAAGGAATTACAAACGCTTAATATAAAAAAAGAAATTAAAATTGCCGTAATGGGCTGTGAGGTAAACGGTCCCGGCGAGGCAAAGGATGCCGATATAGGAATAGCCTTTTCGAAAAGTTACGGATATATTTTTAAAAAGGGTGTATTAATTAAGAAGGTTGAAGAAAAATATGCCATTGATACCTTTATGGATTTTGTCAGCGAAATGAATAAAAAATAAAAAAATAAATTTTCCTGTTGATATTATACTATTCATACATTATAATACTTGCTATAAAGAGAGGATAAAGATGAGTACAACAACTGTTATAGTTTTTATTGTGTCTATGATTTTTTCCGTAGGATTTTTGGTATTGGTAATATTTTTAATTCCAATGATAAACCAGCTAAAAGCTTTGCTTGGTGATTTTGAAAAAACTTCGGCAGAAATCAGGGAATTGACAAAAAACTTTCAATCTACTACCGATAAAATCAATAATGAAATTGACAAGGCAGATGCGGTGTTGGACTCCTCAAAACGAATAGTTGATACGGTTGTCTATTCGGCAGAACGCATAAACAGAAGTGTTATGGCAAAGTCGGCAGGTTTCATGTCAATTATTCCCTTAATAAAATTTGGGTTTAAATATTTTAAAAAAAATAAAGGAGGAAAATAAATGTCAGATGAAAGAAGTAGTGTAGGATTAATGTTAGGTTTTTTAACAGGAGCGGCCATTGGGGCAGGATTAGGTTTGCTTTTTGCACCTCAAGCAGGCAAAGAAACAAGAGAACAGCTTAAAGACGGTTATGATAAGGCATCAGAAAACATCAAAGAGAACTATGATAAGGCAAATGAATTAGCTCAAAAAAGTTATGAACAGGTCAAAGATGTAGTTGAAAAAGGAGTTGAACAAATTAAAGGAATGATAGATAAAACCGAAAAGGCTGAAGACACAAAGTCAACACGGGAAAAAAGTCCTGCAAAGGCTTAAACTGCATAATAATTATTAAAATTTAGGAGAAGAATATGTATATTGAAGAAATAATAGGAAGAGAGATACTCGATTCCAGAGGCAATCCGACAGTAGAAGTTCAACTTACACTTGAATCGGGAATATCAGTTACAGCTGCCGTTCCATCAGGTGCTTCAACAGGTACTCATGAAGCTTTGGAATTAAGAGACGGAGATAAAAACAGATATAAAGGCAAGGGTGTTTTAAAGGCTATTGAGAATATTAACACCGAAATAGCAGATGAATTATTGGGATTATCTGTGCTTAATCAAAAAGAGATAGATGAGACCCTTATCAAACTTGACGGAACAAGTGATAAATCAAGATTGGGTGCAAATGCCATATTGGGTGTTTCCATGGCAGTATGTAGAGCTGCGGCAGCGTACAGTGAGCAACCTCTTTACAGGTATATAGGCGGAGTTGGTGCGTTTGAACTTCCTGTGCCTATGTTTAATATTATTAACGGAGGTTCACACGCTGATAATAGCGTAGATTTACAAGAATTTATGATAATGCCTGTAGGTGCCTGCTGTTTTAGAGAGGGATTGAGGATGAGTGCCGAAATATTTCACAGCCTCAAATCAGTATTAAAAGAAAAGGGATACAGTACTGCAGTTGGAGATGAGGGTGGTTTTGCACCAAGTCTTAAGTCGAACGAAGAGGCTCTTGAAGTTATTGTTGAGGCAATAGAGAAGGCTAATTATAGACCGGGTACGGATGTTAAAATTGCTATGGATCCGGCTGCATCAGAGTTCTATGAAGACGGTAAATATGTATTTAAAAAGTCAACGGGTGAGAAATTAACCTCAGCTGAAATGGTTGATTTTTATGCTAAACTCGTTGATAAGTATCCTATTATCTCAATTGAGGACGGACTTGCCGAGGATGATTGGGAAGGTTGGAAGTTAATGACTGAAAAGCTTGGTAAAAAAATACAGATTATGGGTGATGATCTCTATGTAACTAATATTGAAAGATTACAAAAGGGTATTGATATGGGAATTACAAATTCAATCCTTATTAAATTGAATCAAATAGGTACAGTTACCGAGACAATAGAGACAATTAAACTTGCTCAGAAAAATGGTTTTACAGCAGTTGTATCTCATAGATCGGGCGAAACCGAAGATACCTTCATCGCAGATCTCGCAGTTGCAATGTCAACAGGGCAAATAAAATCAGGCTCAACTTCAAGAAGCGAAAGAATTGCAAAGTATAATCAACTCTTAAGAATTGAAGAGAGTCTTGCTGACACAGCCGTTTATAAGGGAATAAATACCTTTTATAATTTATAAATAATTTAGGGGCAGGGAACTCCTGCCCTTATACGTCAATGATACGCAAGGTAGAATATATCACAGATTCGGTCATTGCACTTAATGACCCTATGTTCCCCCTTTATATAATAAGAGGGAAGGAACAAAATTATCTAATTGATTGTGGGATAAGTGCAAGAGCTGAAATTTTTTATGACAAAATTAAAGAGGTAGTTGACGGAGAAAAGATAGATGCCGTTTTATTAACTCACTCTCATTATGATCACACAGGTGCATGTTCATATTTACAGGATATTTTTAATTTTGAAATTTATGGATCGGTTAGAACAGTTGAATTGCTCAATAAATCCAAAGTAATAGAATTTATCAGTAAATTAAATCAGGAATTTAATAGGATTGAAAATATAAAACACAATAAGTTTAAATGCTCGGGATTAAAAAAATTAACATATTTACATGATAATGAGACAATAGCAATAGATGAAGTTAGAAATTTAACGGCAGTTGAGACAAAGGGGCATACGCAATGTTCAATGTCGTATTTTTTACTTCCTGACAGGATACTTTTTCCCGGAGATGCTTCCGGTGTCCTTGAAAAAAACGGTGAGATAAAGCCTCTTTTTCTTTCAAGTTATAATAAATATATTGAGTCAATAAATAAATTAATAACATTGGATGCAGAAATATTAGCCTTGCCACATAATAGATTCATAAGAGGTAAAGATAAAATTAAAAGACATTTGGAAAAGTCCATTACCGTCTCTGATAATCTCAAAAACAGTATTTTGCAAAAGTTAAATTCAGGCAATGATATCAAGGCGGTTGCAACTAATTTATTACCGGAACTTTTTACCAAGCCCACGGTTACAGGACCTCAAGAGGCATTTAAAATTAACCTTCAAGCAATGGTAAAGACAATTAAAAAAGAATTCTGTTGAAAATTGTTAAAAATAAATTTTATCAATCGTAATAAAATTTATAATAATAATAGTTTCTTATAATCAGTTTTACATAATTTCTTGTTTCGGTAAAAGGAATCATCTCTACAAACTCTTCATTTGTGACATTTCCTGTTTGTTCTAACCATGCATCAACTCTATGCTCTCCTGCGTTATAGGCTGCCAATGAATAATAAATATTATTATTGTATTTATCTAAAAGCATTTTAAAATATTCAATGCCGTACTTTATATTTGTATCGGGATTAAAAAGATTTGTCTTATACACATTTTGTTTATATCTTTTTGCCATTTTATTTGCTGTTCTCAATAGCAATTGCATTAATCCATATGCCCTCGAAGGAGATACGACTCTTGCTTTAAATGTACTCTCCTGTTTAATTAAAGCCATTATAAGATATGGATCAATACCCTTAATATTGCAGTATTGTTTAATAATATTTTCATACTTTAATGGTAAAAGAACATTAATTAAATATGATGGAAGCTGGATTTTTTTATAATTTTTAAATAGTTTACCGTATCGCCATATTGATTTACCGTATTTTTCTTCTTTAACGGCTAAAATAAGAGAGACAAATTTTAAATAATTGCGATCCGTTTTATTTAGATAATCTCTCTTAATTTCAAAATCTATATAGTTTGTTATTTCTCTAATTAATCCATATCTTAATAACACTTTTATGTTTTCAACTGTTTCTTCTAAGTGTTTTGTCTTTTTGACAGGAAACAGAATATTGAAATTATCGAAATTTCTTGTTAATTTTTTATGTCCTCTTCGCCAATTATGTAAAACATAATAATATGAAAATGGATGCTTTTCTATAAATTTTGAATACCTTCCTTCAAATTTTGATAACCAGTATTCTGAAGCAATCTTATAAGATAAAAATTCTGATTTTAATCCTTCATTAAATATTTTTTTTACCTTTTCAATTTTTCCGTTTCTATAATATAACCACGCAAGTCTCCACATGGCACTCCAATACTCTGAAATTTCGGTGTTTGATTTTTTTATATTTACCGGAGCTTTGTTACACGCAATAATGTATTTTTCAAACATAATCTCAGACAAATCCGGTCTGTCTTTAACTAATAATTTCGCTGCATTTAACAAAAAACCTTGATAGGCATCAGAATATGCGGAAAGTTCCTCCGCTTGAGATAAGATAAGATCATACTTTTTATTTCTTATACGTATTTTAAATAGTATTCTCTTTTTAAATCCTAATAATCTTTTGTCTTTAATTTTTCTAAGAATATTTACTGTATTTGAATATCTTTTTTTATTATAATTATACTCAGCATTAAATAATGCGGAAATCTGATTTGAGCTAATATAATTTGATAATTTTTTTATTGTACCCTGTTTATTCTCATTAACAAAAAAAACAAAACTCCTTAACCAATCCTCAGTACTAAAACTATTAAAAAGTATTTTTAATTCTTCTTTTTTAAGAATAGTTTCCAACTTTGAAATTTTTATTGTAGGTAAAAGATACCAGTTTTTAAAAGCATGAATAGCTTTTTGATTTTTTTTTATATGTAAAAGAGATGCAATGTACTCTAACATTAAAGATTTTTTAAACTGTTTGTTATTGGATATTTCATAATCAACGATAAATGTGTTATATCGTCCTTGTTTAAACAAAAATTTTAGTAATATATAATCCCTCTTCTTTATTATAAAAGGACTGTTTGTTTTTATATTATTTAATAAAGATTCAATTTCAGTTACAGTATTCCTTTTTTTATCTATTATTTCGTTTAATAACATATTGATTTTTTTCAAATACAAAAGATTAACTAATATTTTATTTGTATTAAAAAGCTCTTTGATGGCAACGAACGAAATTGTATTAACATCTATACTTTCTATCGTTTCAGGATTCCAATTTAAGAAATAATCAAAATCTTTTTTTTTAATAAAACTTTTTTGAGTTACTTTTGGGAGTATTTTTGGGAGTATTTTTGGGAGTATTTTGGGGAGTATTTTGGGGAGTATTTTTTTGTTAATTTCAATAGGTTTATTGTGAACGAATTTAAAAGCAATAAGTGAGCTTAGTAAAGAGAAAAAAAATAAAAAGAATATATTGAAAAGATATTTTGTTAACCTCTCAACCTTCATATTTTTTCAAAATTATAACCATCCAAGGCACTCCTGTCTCCTTTGGCAAGAATTTGAATTAATTGTTCTTCAAAGATAGTTAAATCGTTATATTTTCTAAGATACTCCTCCCTTGCCTGTGCTAAAGTGTCCTTAAGCACTTCCGCTAAATTTTTACCGTTAAGCCCTTTTTTGACCACGTCAGGATTATACATTATTATATCATTGATAATAACTCTTGCCTTTCTTGCCGGGTCATTCATCTTAATAGATTTAAAAGGAGTATCCTGACTTACAGGTTCATTCTCTTCTATTTCAGGCATCGGATCTTGAAATTCCGTCTTTGTTTTTGCATAAGGGTCGTCAACGAATTCTTGAGTTTTTACCTTAGCCAGTATTTTTTGTTTAAGAGGGAGCAGATCGAGACTCATCTCTCCAACTGTTGCTAAAATTTCTATTTCTTTATTACTAATACTTCCTGATTTGAAAATATCGGTATAGATTACTGCCTGTGGTTTCCCTTTTACAAAAAAAGGCACAATAAAAACAGTCTCAGGTAAATCTCCACCAAACCTGCTATACACCAGATGGTCATCTGGTTGTGAATTAGGAGCACCAAGATAAGCCTCTTTTGAATTCAATACTTTTTTAAAAATAGTATCGGCGGATAAAGAGAAAAAAACTTTTTTAACTTCCTCATCCTCAATTGAACCCGAAGAACCGGAAAAACCTTTTCCCTTCCAACCGACTAATTTATCATCTCTTAAAAGAAATAATGCGGATCTATTACAATAATGATTTATGCCCTCAAGAATACTGTTAATTAAACTTAATTGATTTACAGCTGCTGAGATTTGTTTTGTATATTTATAGATATGATTAATTGTATCATCAGTGCTTTGCTCAATATTATTTTCACTTGTGCCTAACATGCCTAAGTTGTTAGGTAAGGTATATTTTTCAAAACCATCTAATTGAGTTAACTCTTCCAATTCATTTATAATCTGTTCCTGAACATTGTGTAATTTAGAAATAATTAAACCTTTTTTATCAAGTAAAATTTTATCTATCGTTTCTTTAATGGTATCTGACATTATCTATCTCCTTTATACTCCAGACTCTAAACGAAGAGCTAATGCATCCGGTAAACCTGCATCCCTTATCTTTTTTTGAGTCTTTTTAATGCTGTATGAATATCTGTGAAATTGTATTTCACGTTTATCCGAGTCAAAAATAATAAAACTTGGGTGCGGATCCTTGTCTCTTGGCTGACCTATCGAGCCCGGATTAATTAAATATTTTGTGTTCGGATCAAGTTTTATTTTAGTTTCCTTTACAAAAGGAACCGTATCAATCTTATTATTTCTCAATAAATACATAATAGGAAAGTGGGTATGTCCAAAAAAACTAACAGAAGTCTCCATAAATTTTATAGATTCGGAAGCTTCAAATATTGAGAAAACATAATAATCTTCATCAAAAGTCGAACCATGACAAATTGTAGAAAAATAATCTACAATTTTAGGTCCCTGAGGCATACTTTTTAAAAATTTAAGATTATCCTTTGAAATTTGGTTCTTACTCCATTCTGCCGAGAATGCGGCAACGGGATTAAATAAAGATGATGACTCAATGCCGGCAACAACCTTGTCGTGATTTCCTCTAACATAATAAGTGTTTTTTAATGTTAAAAAATAGTCAATAACTTCGTTTGGGTTCGCACCATAGCCGACAAGGTCTCCTAAAAACAAGATTTTATCAATATTATTAGTTTTTTTTAAACTAAACAGCTTCTCCAACGACTCCAAATTGCTATGAACATCACTAATTACCAAATATCTCATAAGCTCCCTTCTATCTATCATTACATATACTGAGTTATTTTAACATATTTTTTTTAAAAAAACATCCTTCCTGACTTTTTTATGAAATTTATAGAAAAATATTTGAAAACCTATATTATCCTAAAATTTTAATTAAAATCTACTGCAATGCTCAATAAGCCCATTCTAACTGCATTAAACTCAATCACTGTATTGCAAAATAGTTAGACTATTCTTCATTTAGCTCAATCGTTTAATTTGTTATAATAGATTTCTTGGGCATTTCGCTACAATTTTGATGAACATTTCAGGATTATTGTCATTAATATGATAATAAGTTATAATGTGGTTATGGGTTGGAGTATGAGATGAAAAAGATTTTTCTTTTTATGGTAATTATGATAACAATAGTAGGATTTAGTTTATATTCGCATGCTGAACAAACGTTAGAAACTTCATCTGCAGTAAATAAACTCGTTATTGTTAAACATAATAATTCTACATATAAATATATAGTGGACAATGATGCAACAGATAAGGCTAAACGTTTTTATACTGTCTTGCTAAAAAAAACAAGAGTAAATTATAAATTAAATGAAGTGCCCTTGGTTGTTGTCAATTTGATAAGTATAAATCCTAAACCACCTTTTTTTATTATTTCAAAAAGAAAAAAAGCACGTTTTACACTTGTGGTTTTTAAAAATGTCATTGAATTTTTCTTTAAAGACAAGCTTAGTAAACTCATTGGTAATAAGATAGAGCAGTCCGCAAACTCGCAAGAGGTACTTACTGCAAATTCGTTCTATACAAGAACATTGCTTCATCTTTTATCGCATTTAACTGGTCCCTCAATTATTCAGGATACATCAAAGAAATTTGTCTTAAATAACGAAATAATTGGAGATAATTTTAAAAAAATTGAAGAGTTAAGAGCTGATATGTTAGCTCTTACAATTACCAATAGCCTTATTCCTGATTCTTCTTCAAAAAGACGTATGGATACCTTGCTTAAAATGACAAAAAAAGAACAGTATAGTATATTTATAAGCCATATTGCCTATCTAATATACCTAAGTAATAATGGAACTCAAGAGCAAAAGGAATTAAGCTTGATGCAACTGGAACTGTTTAAAGAAAAAGGTTGTCTGTTTTCAAATATAATTACAAAAAAATATTCTATTGATATTAATGAATTTAGAGTAATAATTAAAAAATTATTAAGAAAATTTACAAAATTTGAAAAAAATGCCGTTTCTGCGGAGGTTCAAACGGAGATTTTATCGTTTTTTAATAAGGAAGACAATAAATCAATAAAGACCAAGGAATAAAATATGATTAACTATACTTTAGTAGGATTTATAATTTATTTAATTGGAGTTCTTGTTGCCGGAGTGATGACTTATAAGATGAACAAGACTCATGAGGATTATCTTATTGCAGGACGAAAGCTCAACCCATGGGTAGTTGCCTTCTCCGAGAGAGCATCGGGTGAATCAGCTTGGTTACTTTTAGGTTTACCGGGACTTGCAATGACTGTGGGCTTGATAGGTATATGGACGGCTTTAGGATGTGTAATGGGAATTATCCTATCATGGTTTTATATAGCTAAAGAATTAAGAATTCAAACCGAACAGTATAACTCAATTACTCTTCCGAATTTCTTTCTTGAAAAAACAGGTGGTAAAAGTAGGGCAATACCGGTTTTAAGTATGATAATTATTGTTTTCTTTTTTACATTCTATCTTGCTGCACAATTTAACGGTGCAGGAAAGGTATTAAAGGTAACCTTTGGTATAGAACCTTTTGTTGGTGCATTAATCGGTGCAGTTATTATAATTTTTTATACTATGATGGGTGGTTTTTTTGCAGTTGCTTGGACTGATTTAATTCAAGGTATAATAATGATTGCAACTCTTATAATTCTGCCGATAGCCGGTATGATTGAACTTGCCGAGCATGGTATGTCTTTGTCATTGGCATTAAAAAACGCAAATACCGCATATATACCGATATTTGGGAGTAACTTTCAAATCATTGACTGGATACATGTTACGAATAATAATTTTGTCTCAATTACAGGCGGTAAAACAGGATGGGCATTGATATCAATTATAATTGGCGGATTAAGTTGGGGCTTGGGGTATTTTGGTCAGCCTCACTTATTAACACGTTTTATGGCTATCAGATCCGCATCGGAGATTAAAATTAGCAGGAGAATCGCAATTGCTTGGGCGATTCCGGCTTTTGCAGGTGCCTTTGCCATTGGTTTTGTCGGATTGAGCTTGTATGGCAGGATATTTGCAGATCCTGAATTTCTTATGCCCTTTATCGCAACAAAATTACTTCCAAGTTGGATTGCCGGCATATTTATATCTGGAGCAGTTGCAGCAATGATGTCAACTGCAGACAGTCAATTACTTGTTATTACATCGACGGTAGTTGAAGATTTCTATCATAAGGCATTAAACAAAGATGTATCACAAAAGAAACTTTTAAGTTTAAGTAGGATTGTTACCGTCTTAATAGGGATATTTGGATTTATTCTTGCCGTAACTTCCAAAAAATTAATTTTCTCTCTTGTTTCGTATGCTTGGGCAGGGCTTGGGGCTTCTTTTGGACCTGCTCTAATATTAATGCTGAAATGGAAAAAGACAACAAGTCAAGGCGTTTTAGCAGGTATGATTACCGGAACAATGACTACTGTAATATGGTCTGAAATAGTATTTCTTGATAATTTTTTATCGGTAAGATTTACATCCTTTGTATTTGCCTTTATTGCAGTAATTATTGTAAGTATTTTAACTCAGGAAAAAACAATATCTAATAATTAATATGGCAGAAAAAAAATATTACGCAGTTTTTAAGGGCAGAAACACAGGTATTTATTCAATTTGGGATGATGCAAAAAAACAGGTTGAAGGTTTTAGTAGTCCAGTATATAAGAGTTTCAAGAGTTTAGTTGATGCTGAGAAATGGTTGTCAGACTTATCAATTAACAAACCAACAAGCTACAAAAAAAATAAAACATCAAAAAAAAATGAAATTAATACATCTCTTATTAAACCCGTAGGAGATAAAATTATAATGTACACAGACGGTGCCTGTAAAAATAATCCCGGTAGTGGAGGATATGGTATTCTCTTATTATCGCAGGATAAAAAAAAAGAATTATCAGGTGGTTTTAGACTTACTACAAATAATCGTATGGAACTTCTCGCATGTATTATCGGCCTTGAAAACTTGAAAAAAACAAGTAACGTGGATATTTACAGTGACTCTGCATATGTTGTAAATTCAATAAATAAGGGCTGGGCAAGAAAATGGAAGGCAAACGGATGGATGAGGAATAAAAGAGACTTTGCAGACAATATTGATCTTTGGGAGAGATTTTTAAATATATTTGATAGGCATAATGTATCAATGAATTGGGTTAAAGGACATGCGAATAATCCCGGAAATGAACGCTGTGATGAACTTGCGAGTAATGCGGCGTCAGGTACAGATTTGGATGTTGA
>CAYOTE010000057.1:0-11009 GCA_964406785.1 uncultured Clostridia bacterium | reverse complement strand
TAGGCGGAGGGATAATTATTGTGCCAGCCTTGGTGCTTTTTTTAGGATTTTCTCTTACCCATATTCGATTAAAATCTGCATCACAAATCATCAAATAGTTATTGTCTGGTTTTCTTATATTATCTACAGCCAATGAGGTGGCATAAAAAGTATGTAAAACAGGAATATTTGTATTTTTAATCATATATTTTAAATTCTTGAAAAAATTTTTTTTTTTTGTTAAATATTTTAAATATTTTACTGCAAAAGTTGATTTAGATAAATCTTTTGCCGGATAATAAGGTTCAATACTTTCTATTTTATATAGGATTTTTTTAAAAATTTTCCCAATAAAAGGAATTCGCTCCGCTCTTGATAATCTATAATAGGAAGCCTGAACTTTTTTCCAAATTTTTAACTCTTCTGGAGGTGTTGTTTTATTTATGCCATAAATGTAAATGTCATTTTTTAGAAAAGATATGAAAGGATGAGCCGCTCTCATATGCCCAAGCCCCATTAAAACAGATATAACTTTAAACTTATCTTTCATTTTTTAAAAGCTCTCAACAAATATCGCATATAGCGAATTGGAAATAACTGAACGTTTAGCAATTGCGATCTTGCCTCCTCGCCATCTTATATGATTGCTGAAAAAAGGAGTAAACCAAACAAAGATAAGCAAAAGTTCTTTGAAAATTATTGCAAATGGTAATAAAAGCATATTTGTTTTTTTATACTGTTCGGTCTCATCTATAACATAATATGTGATCATTTCCAGTAAAATTCTAAATAATAAAAGAGGTAGTATGAATATAACAAATTTATCTCTAAGAATTCCAATAGCCAACATAATCATTGCTGTCGTATTTGTAACAATCTCAGCAAAATATATCCCTCTGTGCATACTAAATCGAAGTTTTGCCCATCTTGACATTCTGTTATAAAAGCTATTAATGGATGATGTTTGATTAAAATTTGTTACCCATGTATTATTTGTAGCAATTTTATATCCACTTTTACGAAATGTTTCCCCCATGATCTGATCTTCTGCAATAAAATCTTTAAAATATGAAAATCCGCCAAAAGACATCAATGCTTCCTTCTCAATTAGCATTGATTTCCCCACAACAATTTCTTGTTTAAAAAAATTCCATGCACTTAAAACATTTCCAGAGAGATAATGGTTTAGATAACTATTTTCCATTAAGCTTCCAAACGTTCTGCTACCTTCACCTTTGATTGGAGAAAATATCAAATGAATTCCATTATTGACATATGGCTCAATAAGAGATTTAAGTGTTGTTGTGCCAACTCTTATATTTGAATCTGAGACCCAAAAGAGATCTCCTCTTGCAAAACTTTCCATAAATGACAATTTGTGGATTTTTGGATTTTGATCTCCTCTATGCCCTGTTTCTATGATTCTTGACTTTATTTTAGGAAACCGTGACATAACGTTCTTAATTAATTTTGTTACGGGATCTTTTCTTGAATCTACAGCAAAAAGAATTTCAAATTTAGGATAATCAAGTTTGAATATTGATTCAATATTTACTTCCATTTCATCATCAATATTTTTAACAGGTTTGAGAATTGAAATATAAGGAAATTGTTTAACTGAATTTTCCTTGTAAGTTCTTTTTGAATAAAAGACCGTTGATATTGAATACAGACTATTTACTAAAAATGAGATTATAACCAAAACAATTATCACTAATTCCATTTATTCCTCCCTTCTTAATTTTTTCATTTTAAATACATTACTACTTGTAACTCTTTGATGTTAAAATTTAACCTTTTTAATGTTAACTTTTTGTTAATTATATTTAAATTAACTATTTTCATGGTATTGTTTTAAATTTAACACAATTTTAACAATCAATAAATAGTTGTTTTATAAGATACAATATGTGTATAATAAAGAATATAAAGAGCTATACTCAATAGAAAAGCGGTTGATTAATAAAGCTCTTAAAAAAATTCAAAAGCATTTGTAAAAAATTTTATTAGCCGAGAATATGGAGCATGAATCTTGGGTGGGGGGATTTGAGACATTTCAGGCTTCTTTTTTGATTTAATTCTGTATTTCCGAAAGTATTGTTTCCCTTTCCCAGTAAAGACAGTATTCAAATCTACTGTCTTTAAACCTGGTTCTAAATGCCTTTTTGTTTTCTATATCAAAAGTAATATTACAGTTATTACCATCTCTGTTAAAATGCTTACAATTAAAGCACATAGTTTGAAAGGTGGGATTGTTCCTGATAATATTTCTTATTTCCAGTCTCTTCTTAACTTCAAATGTATTCTGAGCAACTTTTTTATTTTTATTATTAATATCAACTACAAAAGTTTTAATCCCTACACTTATAAGAGATATTACCACAAGAACGGTTACAATTAAGGCGAGTATCCCGCCAAAAAAGTTATAACTATAATCTAAGAATGCAACGATTATGGTTATAGAAAATACAATATTACGCCAAAATCGTCCATCCTTAAAAACTCCTTCAAAAAAATAATTCAATACTATTTACCCATTAATTTCATATACAGATAAGAGTAAGCAAGAGCTGACATATAGGCTCTTTGTTTGTTATTTGCCGCTCCTCCGTGACCGCCCTCTATGTTTTCATAATAATAAACCTTATGACCCTGAGCCATCATTTTAGCAACCATCTTCCTTGAATGAGCCGGATGTACCCTATCGTCTCTTGTTGAAGTGGTAAATAAAACTTCGGGATATTTCACACCTTTTTTTACATTATGATAGGGTGAGTATTTTTTAATATAATTCCACATATCCGGTTTGTCGGGATCTCCGTATTCGGCAGCCCAGCTTGCTCCGGCAAGTAATTTTGTATATCTTTTCATATCGAGTAACGGAACCTGACATACAACGGCTTTAAATAAATCCGGTCTTAAAACAAAGGTTGCACCAACTAATAGTCCGCCGTTACTTCCACCCTGAATACCTAACTTTGCGGGTGATGTTACCTTCCTCTTTATCAAATCTTCTGAAACCGCTATAAAATCCTCATAGGCTTTCATTCTGTTTTTCTTTAATGCTGCCTGATGCCATTTTGGTCCGAATTCACCGCCACCTCGTATATTTGCCAAGACATAAACTCCGCCCTTATTCAACCATGCAGTTCCTATTGAGGCTGAATAAGAAGGTTTTAAAGAAATCATAAAGCCACCGTAACCATAAACAAGAGTCGGATTTTTACCGTTATACTTCATATCTTTTCGTTTTACAATAAAATAAGGAATTTTTGTACCGTCCTTTGATACTGCCATATTCTGTTTTACCTCGTAGGGTTTAGCATCAAACCATTTAGGAGCACTTTTTAAAAGCTCTTTCTTTCCTGTTTTAACAGAAAGCATATAGAGTCCCGAAGGATTTAGAAAATTTGTAAAATTAACAAAGCAATCATCACTTTTTTCATTTGTATTAAATACTGACAGACTACCGTTTGATTTAATTATAATTTCCTCTTTTTTCCAAATACCTGATTTTTCCTCAGAATACTTATACAATTTATTTACAACATTATCAAGGACAGTAACCAGTATATAATTTTTCGTAGTCTGAACACTTCCTATAGACATTCTTTTTGAAGGTTCTATAAGAGCTTTAAAATCATTCTTATTATTGATGAGTTTATCTAAAGAACCTATGAGAACAGCACCCTGTTTAAAGGTCTTACCATTTGCCTTGTATTCACTCTTCAATTTAATCATTAACTGTCTTTTAAATATGCCTAAAAAGTCAGCATCCGAGGGAACATTTAATTCAATTAACTTTCCATTCTTTAATATAAACTTTTTTGACTTATAAAACGTAATACCCTCTAAAACAAAATCTATATTACCGTCTTCACTAAAAGACCTTCCACCAAATGCCGAAACAGAGTTCACACTTCCCTCATATATGGTTTTAGCATCTTTTAAAGCTGTCCCACGCTTCCATAGTTTTACAATTCTCGGATATCCCGATTTGGTAAGAGACCCCTTGCCAAAATCCGTACCCACAAAAACGGTATCCTTATCCAACCAGCTGATATTTGACTTTGCCTCGGGTAGATAAAAACCGTTTTTAACAAATTCTTTCTTTGATACATCAAATTCTCTTATGACAGCAGCATCCGCACCGCCTACCGAAAGATTAACAAGAGCAAGATTATAATCAGGATAAAGACGACTCATCCCCTTATAAACCCAATTCTTATTTTCTTTCTTAGCAAGTGCATCAATATCCAGTACAACTTCCCACTTTGGGTTTTCCTTCTTATACTCTTCAAGAGTAGTCCTTCTATATACACCTCTCTGATGTTTCGCATCTCTCCAAAAATTATAAAAATATTTCCCGATTTTTGTCGCATAAGGAATTCGTTTATTTGAATTATATATGCTTAATAGTTTTTTGTTCAACTCAACAAATCCCGGATTGTTTCCCAAGACAGACGTTGTTTCGGCATTTATCTTTCTAACCCAATCCAACGATTTCTTTGCCTGAACATCTTCAAGCCAAATATACGGATCAGAATTATCTTCAGTCTTACCGTATATGGACAAGCCACCCAATAGTACCACTAATAAAACAATAATACATTTATTCATTTATTTCCTCCATTAAAAACTTTAAAAAAGTTAACACTATCGTCTATCATAATCTAATTTTTTGTAAGATACCTATACTTTATTCTCTTTGGAATTAAGGAATCAAGTCCCAATCTTTTTTTCTTATCAGCCTCATATTCACTGTAATTACCCTCAAACCATACAGTTTCGGACTCTCCCTCAAACGCAAGAATATGAGTTGCCACCCTGTCTAAGAACCATCTGTCATGACTTATGACTACAACACTTCCTGCAAATTCAAGTATTCCCTCTTCCAAGGCTCTTAGAGTGTTTACATCAAGATCATTTGTAGGCTCATCAAGTAATAAGACATTAGCCTCCGATTTCAACATCAGAGCAAGATTAACTCTATTACGTTCACCACCCGATAATACACTCATCTTTTTTTGTTGATCCCCACCTTTAAAATTAAAGCGAGATACAAATGCTCTTGAATTTATCTCCCTATTACCAAGTCTCATAATTTCATTACCGTCCGAGATTTGTTCCCATATTGTTTTGTCATCATCAAGGCTGTCTCTATTTTGATCGGCATGGGCAAGTTTTACGGTCTGTCCTATTGTAATTGTCCCGAAATCGGGCTTTTCTTCACCTGTTATCATACGAAACAAGGTTGTCTTACCTGCACCGTTAGGACCTATTATTCCAAGAATGGCTCCCGGCGGAAGAGTAAAATCAAGTTTCTCAATAAGAATTTTACCATCATAACCCTTATTTAACTTTTCAGTATTAATTACAATATCTCCAAGTCTCGGACCGGGTGGTATGTATATCTGCATTTCAGATACCTTTTCTTTTTGGTCCTGGTTTAATAAGGATTCATAGGCATTTATTCGAGCTTTTGATTTACTTTGTCGTCCCTTGGGGTTCATTTTAACCCATTCAAGTTCTCTTTGAAGAGTTCTCTGTCTCTCCGAAGCATGCTTACCCTCAACTGCGAGACGATTTTCCTTTTGCTCTAACCAAGATCAATAATTACCCTTCCATGGAATTCCCTCTCCCCTATCCAGTTCAAGTATCCAACCGGCAACATTATCCAAGAAATACCTATCATGTGTTACGGCAATAACCGTTCCGCTATAAGAACTTAAATGATGTTCAAGCCAAGCAACAGTCTCTGCATCAAGATGATTTGTAGGCTCATCAAGCAGGAGAATATCCGGTTTTTGAAGAAGAAGTCTGCACAGTGCAACACGTCTCTTTTCTCCGCCTGAAAGAGTTGATACCATTTGATCTTCAGGAGGACATCTCAAGGCATCCATTGCCATTTCCAATTTAGAATCAAGTTCCCAAGCATCAAGAACATCAAGACGTTCCTGTACATCACCCTGCCTTTCAAGTAATTTATTCATTTCGTCATCTTCAAGAGGCTCTGAAAATTTCATATTTATCTCATCAAATTCAGCAAGCAAATCAACCGTTTCCTGAACACCTTCGGATACTACTTCCTTAACACTCTTATCGGAATCAAGCAAAGGCTCCTGTTCAAGATATCCAACAGTATAACCGGGTGATAGAGATACCTCACCTTCAAAGTCTTTCTCAACTCCAGCCATTATCTTTAACAGAGTAGATTTACCCGAGCCGTTAAGTCCAAGCACGCCTATCTTTGCACCATAAAAATATGACAGAGAAATATCTTTTATTAAAACTCTCTGCTGTATTTTCTTACTTACCCTCATCATCGAATATATTATCTTCGGGGTTTCTTCAGCCATTTACATCTCCTTTTTAATTACCGCTACTACTGTTTACTCATAAATCATTATAACTAACTCATAATAGCATAAAATTTTGTTCTTATCATCATTTTTCATTGTACTTATTTAAGTTTTTTGACAACTCCGTTGGAAAAATTTATATTCAAATTTTGTTGTTTACTTTGTAATCTTTTACTCTCCTGTAAAATATTATCAAGAATTTTAAGTCTAAATTCCCTTCCTATAAAATCATTTGGAAAATCCTCAAAATGTTCAACAACCTCTAACTCTCTTTTTTTATCTTCAACATCTTTTTTGTATTTACTAAGTTTTAAGGCCAGCTCCATTCTCTTGTCAAGAATTCTTAAAAGTTGAACATCCAACTTATCTATCTCTGCTCTGAATTTTTTTAATTCCATTTCACTGTCTCCCACTTGCTCTAATAAGAAAAAAGTCACTCAATACTATTGCCGTTACCGCTTCAAGTATTACAGGTACTCTTAGAGCAAAACAGGTATCATGCCTGCCCTCTATTCTTAAATCGGCAATCCCCCCCGTTTTAAGATTAATTGTTTTTTGCGTTTTTAAAATACTTGACGTAGGTTTTACCGCAATTCTAAATACAAGTTCATTCCCATTGGTTATACCACCGTTTATACCACCTGAATGATTTGTTTTTGTCACTCCGTTTTTATTAATTATCAAGTCATTTACTTCACTTCCTGTTTTTTTTGTAAGACTAAAACCGTCTCCGAACTCTACCCCCTTCACACCTGGAATTGAAAAGACAAGATGACTTAAATTGGATTCTACGGAGTCAAAAAAAGGCTCGCCAAGACCAATTTCCAAATCGGAAGCACGACACTCTATAACTGCCCCTACAGAATCTCCCAAATCCTCAGCACGCTTTATTCTATCCTTTAAAGATTCTTTTTCATTGTCCAATACAACGGCTTTAAGATTGACAGAGGAGAGCATTTTTTTTGCAATCACACCTCCGGCTACCAATCCAAGACTTATGCGTCCTGAAAAATGTCCTCCCCCCCTGTAATCATTAAACTCATTATATTTTTTTGAGGCAGTAAAATCACTATGTCCGGGTCGTGGTATATCCTTAATTTTTTCATACGCAGAAGAGTTAGTATTATTGTTTTCAAATTGAACAAGTATGGGAGCACCCGTCGTATAACCGTTAAAAACACCTGATTTTATTTGAGGTATATCCTGCTCAATTCGTTTTGTTGTTCCGAACTCTCCAGCCTTTCTCCTATTCAAATCAATTATAAAATCATCCTCATTTAATTTTATACCCGGAGTACAACCATCAATAAGAATACCTACACTTTTCCCATGCGACTCTCCGAATATAGATATTCTGTACAACCTTCCGAAACTATTCATTTTACATTACCTCCAAGTCCTTGCAAATCATTAAAAAAATTCTTATAAGATTTTGAAACAGATTCCCATTCTTCAATTTCAATACCGTTTTCAAGCCTCAAGCCAATTAGGGCAAGTGCCATTGCCACCCGATGATCATTATTAGCAGAAGTCCTGCAACTTACAACAGGCGTTCCTCCATATACTTCAACCTTATTATCAAATAATACAAGTTTAATTCCAAGTTTACCTAACTCTTTCTTCAATACATCGGCTCTGCTACTTTCCTTATACTTGAGACGCTCTGTTCCATAAACGGTACTTTTACCCTCACAAAACACTGCAAGAGCCACAATCGGAGGAAATAAATCAGGACATTCGGAAATATCAAATTCAAAAGGATTTAATTGTTTTTTCTTAACATCAACATAATTAATTGTTTTTTTTACATCAGCACCGGCTAATTCCAATACCTCTAAAATAGCCTTATCCGCCTGCATAGAATTCAAGTTTAAATTATTAACCCTTACACTACCGGCTATGGCTCCTGCCGTAAGTAGAAAGGATGCCCCCGACCAATCACCTTCAACATCTACATTAAGCGGTTTATATTTTTGTTGTCCCTTAATACGAAAAGTTTGCTCGGTTTTATCCTCTTCAATAACTATTCCTGCATCTCTAATCATCTTTAGAGTCAATTCAATATAAGGTTTACTCGTCATATTTTCTATTTTTAAAACGGAATCCTCTTTACAAAGCGGAAGTGCTATTAAAAGTCCTGATATAAACTGTGAACTAATTGAACCGTCAACCGTAATATTACCACCTCTTATAAGTCCCTGAATTTCCAATGGAGCATAACCCTTATTGCTATTACACCGTGCACCCGTAGCAATAAGATTATTTTCAATCATATCAAGTGGTCGTTTAAGCAAAGAACCTCTTCCACTTACTATGAATTTATTATCAAAAAGTGCAAGAACGGGAGATATCATTCTTATTAATAATCCCGATTCTCCACATGATACACTTAAATCTTCATTCCTTTTTAAAATACTTGAACTATACAAAAATAAACTTTCGTCGTTCTTTTTTACATTAACTTTAACTCCCAATTTTTTTATCAAGTTTATTGCCACTACGCCATCATCGGAGTATGACGGATTTTTTATAATAGATTCGCCCTCTGCAAGCATAGACAAAACAACGGCTCTTTGCATAATACTCTTTGACGAAGGAGCATTTACCCTTCCATTTATTTTTGATAAGAGTATTTTTTTTATACCCACTCCAAGTCTCCGATTATTTTTTTAATAAGTTCACCGCTATTGCTCTCAATATTAGCAACTACCATATCTGAAACATCAGCATAATAATTAATTCTTTTTTTAAGAAGTTTTTCTATATCGGAATGATTTTTTGTCAGAGGTCTATTAGACTTAAGTATTCTTTCCTCTGTAATTCTTTTATTTGTCCATAGCCATATATTCAACATCCTTGCCTTAAGTAAACTGCGGTTTTTTTCATCCAATATCACTCCACCGCCAAAAGAGATAAGGCTTTTTTTATTTTTTCCCGTTAACTCCTTTAAAATTTCACTTTCCATATTTCTAAACTCGACTTCACCCTTTTCTTTAAATATATTCGCTATACTCATATTAGTTTTAAATTTAATCAAACTATCGGTATCATAAAAGTCTCTTTTAATTTGTTTGGCAAGCAATTCTCCAATAAAGGATTTCCCTGCTCCCATAAATCCAATCATAGATATTGGAAGTTTAGATATTTTTTTTTGGGGCTTCTTAATAGCCTGAGACATTTTTTTAATATCAACCTCTTCATTAAAAAACAATTTGTAGGATGCAATTCCCTGATATAAGAGCCACGAATAACCGTCAATTATCCGAGCCGATTTGTTTAATTTGTTTAACTTATTTATCTCTACGGAGTTTCTGTAATCGGCATTTAAGAGTACCTGACGTGCATTCATAGTATCTAATGCCTCTTTAACTAAATTTACCGGTGCCGTATTTACAATGATATCAGCCTTTTTAATTTTACTAACCAAGTCATTTTCATAAAAATATCCACACTTTAACCGACTTGAATACTCTTTGAGCATCCTTCCCGATTTATTTGTCAGATAAACTCTTGCCCCAGCATCAATTAATCCGTAAACAGCAGCCCGTCCCGCACCACCACTGCCAATGACAATTATTTTTTTTCCTTTCAGCTTAATTCCATGGGCAAGAAAAGAATTAACAACGCCAACAGTATCCGTATTAAATCCTGAAATTTTGCCATCTTTATTTATTAGGGTATTTACTGCCCCTATCTCTTTAACAGTCTTGGAACTCTCATCAACATATTTTAAGATTGACTCTTTTAGGGGCGTTGTAATATTTAAGCCTGAAATATTCATTTCCTTCATTATTTCAAGCACTTCACGAGGGTTTTTTGAAGAAATTCGAATATATCGTCCATTATTTTCTTCTAAAATCGAATTAAACATTTCAGGACTCTTGCTATGTAAAATCGGATATCCTGCAACACCGTAAAGTCCTGTATTCTTCATTGTAAATTATCCAAAATAATTCTCAACTTTTTATAATCCAACTGCCCGTCAGCCGTTTTTTCTTCATCCGATAATGACGCATAGGTAAAAGGACTCCCCATAAACAAAGACATAAGTCTTGTTATTTTACCCATTTTACCCATACCGACAGCAATAATGTTTTTTTCTTTTTCCAATATTTCCATATGAGTAATACTATCTCTTACAGTATTTACTACAGTTGCTATTTTAATAAAATCAGCACCATAATTTCGACATATTTCGATAATTTCATAAAGATTTTTTAGTGACGGCGTTTTATCGTAATTATGATAGGATACTATAATTTTTGTATCGAAATTCTTTGCTCTGTCAATAATTTGCCTAATTATTTCTTCCTCTGTTTCAATTTCGATATCAATATAATGAACTCCGTACTCAATTGCCTTTAATAAGTATGATATCCTCGTTTCTTCATCAATCCTGTCAACATCAGGTCTGAATGTAATAGTCAAATTATTATTTTTATCTATAATTTTCTCTAAACCTTTAAAACTTAAATCATCTATTAAATCAAGCCTTACCTCAGCAAAATCAATATCGTTTAAAGCTATAATAACTTCGTTAATCGTATTCTTGCCAATACTAACGCAAATCATTTAACAAATTCTCCAAATCATTATAATTAATATTTTTAATAAAAGCTCTTCCTATATCCTTTAAAAGAATAAAATCAACACCGTCATTTTGTCGTT
>CAYOTE010000056.1:0-11089 GCA_964406785.1 uncultured Clostridia bacterium | reverse complement strand
ATGAAAGGTGAGATAGCGGATAATATATATTTTTTATGTGAAGTTGCAGCATATGATGGATTAAGTATTAGGGGCGGGCTTGCTTTTAAATTTTAAAGATTATACAATTAGGTTTGAATGATTTTTTAGGTCATTGTTCATAAGGAGGAATATATGCAAGATAAATTTGTAAACAAAAAAATGGTAACGGTAAAAACGGCAAGTGGTTCTATTTTTGAAGGAACTATTAATATTGAGCTTCAAGAACGATTATCCGATATGTTTACGACATTAGACTCAGACTTTATTATTTTAAACGACGTATCAGCAGACAACAAGTCTTTCCCTGTAATGTTTATCAATAAAAGGCAAATTGAATGGGTTCAGCCATTAGATTAACCGTTAGATTAATTGGCAGAATTAAGAAATGGGCGTAGAAATACAACAGGTGTACATTGATACACCCCACAAAAAACAGATGTTGCGTGCTGCAAGTATACTCAAAAACGGTGGTGTTATTGTTTACCCAACCGATACAATTTACGGACTTGCCGCTGATATAACACAAAAAAAAGCCATAGAAAAAATATTAAGGATAAAAAAAACCAATAAGCATAAATTATTGAGTTTTGTTTTTCCAGATTTAAAAGAAATTGGAGATTGGGTTAAGATATCCAACTCTACATTTAGAATAATGAAAAAAGTTCTTCCGGGCAAGTACACCTTTATTCTCCCTGCTTCAAAAAGTGTTAATAAGTCTATCTTACAAAAAAGACAAACCATCGGCGTAAGAGTACCTAATTGTGAAGTATCACGATGTATTAGTATAGAGATGGGAATGCCTATATTAAGTGCAAGTGTTCCGAAAGGAGAAGACGACTATTTCACTGATCCGGCAGAGATAGCTTCAATGTTCGGACACGAGTTAGACCTCATTTTAGACAGCGGAATTTTGCCAAATCAACCCTCTTCAATAATAGATTTTTCCGTTGAACCCCCGGTAATTATAAGAAATGGAGCAGGAGACTTGTCTTTTTTTTAAACGTATAAAAACGCTTAGAAGAGTCTTAGAAGTGCTTAGGTTTCTCCCTTGACAGGTATAAAATTCATTGGGATATCCATATCCTCACCCATTTCCTCTCCGGTTTCAAGAATGTCTTCATCTTCGGCTTCATAATACCAGTTAACTGTTACCTCGTTCTCTTCGTTATATTCTTCTAAAATTTCAAAAACGTCAAGAATACATTTTGTTGAACTTGTATTTAGATAGTTAAGCCTAAAATTTAATATTATGGGTTTTTGCTCTTCTTTTATAAAAGTCTCTATCCAATCGGTAATAGGCTTATAAAAATCAATTGCATTTTCAGGATACGATGAGCCTGACATATTTAAGTTTCCTGTTGTCCCGTCAAAATCAATTTCCAAAGTATATTTAGTTTTTTCAATTTTAAGATTTTTCATAATACCTCCTTTATTTTTACAGATAACACCAAAAACGAATGTTTTTCATCAATTGGAGTTATTCTATATTCTAACTTACTTTTCGCTTTTCTCAAAATTTCCACGAAACCTACCCCTCCACCTTTTTTACCTTCGGGGCGTGGAGCTCTCAAAGTTTCTTTATAATGAACCTTAAGTTCTTCTTCGTTCAACTTATTTAAAAATTCACATTGCTCAACGACTTTCTTTGCGTTAATATTTTCAATTTTATTACCCGATGTAATGGTATAATATGTGTCTTGCTCCGTTACAACAATAATGCCCGCACCAACAGTTTCCTTGCCCTTTTCAAGCTCAACTCTCTCATAAGAATAGTATGCTATATTCTGCGCCAGCTCTATAAATACGGAAAACATTTTTTTTACTATAAGTGTTTTACCAAATTTTTGAGTAAATTTGTTTTTTATCATCTCAGCCATACCGACAAGTAAATCCTGAGACATAACACCTTGAAAATCCAAAACTATGTTTTCGTTACACATCTTATTATAGTACTCAAACAGTTTTAATTTATCCATTTTTTCTCCATTTTATCATTCTTTATACACAACACAATTTTTCCCCTTTAATTTCCCCTTATATAAGCCCTCGTCTGCTCGTTTAATACAACTATCGACGGATGTCGTCTCATCGTAGACAGAAACTCCAAAAGTCATTGAAATGGAAAGTTCAAGCGTTTTATACTTGTAAATTTTTTCAGATATTGCTACTCTAAGCTTTTCGGCAATTTTTATTGCACCGTCCTGCAAAACATTCGGTAATAACAGGATAAATTCTTCTCCGCCCCATCTTCCTACCGCATCTTGTTGTCTTACGGATTTTGTAAATACTTCGGCAACCTTTTTTAATACAAAATCACCGCAATCGTGTCCATATTTATCGTTAAATATTTTAAAATTATCAATATCGCTTAAAATAAATGCAAATTTTTTGTTCTCTCTTTCAAATCTAATTTTTTCGTATTCAACCTTTTCAAGAAAATCTCTTCTATTTGAAAGATTTGTTAGAGGATCAACTCTTGATAGAAGGTCTAATTTTTTATAGGCATCGTCCAACTCTTTTTTTTGCTTATCAATTTCATTATAGGCTAAAATTAATTTTCGTTGATTGGCATCCCCGACTTTTGTAAGCTTTTTTATCAATTTTAATAGCTTTTCATAGGATTTAATCATTATTGAAAGTTCAGAATTAAGGCATTCTTTTGATAAATCTTCTTTAGAAAAGCTATTTTTAATTTCATTTAAAATTAAACTCTCTTTTTCATACATGTCATTTACAATTTTTTTTAAGTCTCTGTTTTTCCCTTTTGTTTCCATTATTTCCTTTATTTAATATTTTGCATATTATTATAACTCTTTAATCAATTTTTTTGAGAATTTAAGTTCCTCTATTAATTCTTTCAATAATTTTTCAGTATCCTGTAAGACCTTACCTTTGCCGGCACTTTCGAGTTTTGCCGAAAGCCCACTTATAATTTCTAAGCCTATCATTGCCGCTGAGCCTTTTAAATAATGAGCTTTCTTTCTTATTTCTTCACTATCTTTTTTTGTTATGAACTCTTTTAATTGCTCTGTTATCTCTGGGATTTCATCAACAAACATCTGACAAAATTCTTTAAATAACTCAATATCATCCCCAAGCTTATCAATAGCCTTTTCCTTATTAAATCTTATAATTTCCTTGACATTTTCATGCGAATTATCAACAATTGCCTGTTTTTGTTCACTTTGATTTGACGAATTCGGAATGACTTTTGCCAAGATTCTATTCAATAAGGCTAAATCTATTGGTTTTGTAACAAAATCATTCATACCGGATTTTAAGACCTTTTCTCTATATTCGGGAAGTGAATGTGCCGTCATTGCAATGATAGGGATAGCTTTTTTTTCTTCACCACACTTACCGGCTCTTATCAATAAAGCCGCTTCAAGTCCATCCATCTTAGGCATTTCAACATCCATTAATATAATATCAAAATCTGCATTTTTTAATTCATCTAAGGCTTCAAGCCCGTTATTTGCTACAGTAACCTTGTGTTTTGCCCTTTCAAGAAATGTAAGTGCTAGCTTAATATTCATCTTATTGTCTTCTGCAAGAAGAATTTTTAACGGCTTGATATCTTTTACATCAATTGATTTTTCTTTTTGCATCTGCTCTATTTTTTTAGGATCGCCTTCTTCAAATATAATGGTAAAGCTAAACACACTGCCCTTACCTGGTTCACTATCTACTTTAATTCCTCCTCCCATTAATTCAGCTAATTGTTTACAAATAGACAATCCTAATCCTGTTCCACCATATTTTCTGGTTGTTGAACTATCTGCTTGACTAAAACTTTCAAAAATTTTACCCTGTTGCTCTTTAGTCATACCTATGCCGTTATCCTTAACGGAAAAAACAAGTTTGTATTTATCGTTCTTAGTCTCATTAATATTTACTACCAGAGATACGGATAATACAATATCGCCCTTTTCAGTAAATTTAATTGCATTGCCTATCAAATTTATTATTATCTGTCTTATTCTAACAGGATCGCCCTTAAGGATATTTGGAACGTCTTTATCTATTTTAGCAACGAGTACCAAACCCTTGTTTTTTGCATTTACATTTAACATTTTTACCGTTGACATTATCAGATACTCTAAATCAAAATCAATGTTTTCAAGTTTTAATTGTTTTGCCTCAATTTTAGAAAAATCAAGTATGTCGTTAATAATATGAAGTAAATTTTCTCCGGCACTTTTAACAGTTTGCAAATAATCCGACTGTTCCGAGTTCAAATCCGTGAGCAAGGTCATTTCCGTCATTCCTAAAATAGCATTCATAGGTGTTCTTATTTCATGACTCATTTTTGCCAAAAACTCACTTTTAGCACTATTAGCCCTGTCTGCTTCAGTTCTTGCCTTTCCAAGTTCATAATTTTGTTGTTCAATTTTATCATTTGCCAATAAAACTTTACGTTGATTACTGTCTCCGACTTTTGTTATCTTAATTGTTTGCCTAAGTAATTTTTTATAATTTTTTATAAGTCGTTTATATCCTTTTTTTAAATCTTCATTTGAGACATCTTTAGACTCAATATGTTCAATCGCAGATTCTAAAATTTCATTTTCACGATTGTAAACAGAAGTAACATCACCCCTATATTCATTTTTAGAAGTATTCATTTTTTTACTATTAATTATGGAATTAACTCCAATCCTTTAAGGAGCTGATTAAGTTTATTAAATTTTTAACATCTATGGGCTTATCAATGTATTTATCAGCCATTGAATCCATGTCATTGGAAGTATATTCTCTCTTTCCATAAACAGCTGTCATTAATACTACTATTGTATCCTTTAATTCAGGGTCCTGTTTAATTGTTTTTGAAAGTTCAATTCCATGAAGACCGGGTATAAGCATATCGCTTATTAATAAATCAGGTCTTTCTTTTTTTACAAGTTCAAGAGCCTTATTGCCGTCGTCGGCACTAAAAACTTCAAAACCTAATTTTTTTAAAACTTTTTCAAGTAAAATAACAACCTTAACATCATCATCAACTACAACAATTTTATGTTCCATCTTTTTCTCCTAATAATATATTATTTTTCTCCAGACATTACATTGCTTATTAATTTGTTCAATTTTTCAATTTCGAAAGGTTTTTCAATAAAGCCGTCAGCCCACGATTGCAATTCTAACGACCAACTTGATTTTTTATACACTCCGGTCATTAATATTATTTGCAACGCAGAAAACAAAGGATTCTCTTTTAATAATTTTGATAATTCCGAACCATGAATACCCGGTATAAGCATATCACAAATAAGAAGATCTGGATTTGTATCCTTTATTATCTGCAATCCTTTTATGCCGTTTTCAGCAGTAAGCACGATATATCCTGACTTTTCAAGCTCTTTTTTAAGAAAAATAACAACTTTTTTATCGTCATCAATAACAACAATTTTTAATTTCATTTTACATTCCTCATAAGCAACAACTCAATATAAAAAATTATAAAAAAATAAAAAAAAAAAAAAAAAATTATTTTTTTAAAAAAAAAAAAAAATTTTTAAATTTTTTTTTTTTTTTTTTTTTTATGATTTAATAAGTACGGTTTACTATGAAAAAAAAAATGATCATTGTCTTGTTAATGTTGCTTGTGCTAATTTCGTGTACAAGTATAGAAACAAAAAGAGTAAAAAAAGACATCATAGGCGTAAACGAACAATTGTATGAATTAGAAAAATCTCAAATACAAACTGAAGAAAATATAAAAAGATTATCCAAAGTAATAAAGGCAAATAAAAAAAAGACCTCTAACCATGGTTTTAAAAACAAACAATCTTTATACTCATCAGGCTATAAATTGTTCCTTCAAGAAGATTATTCAAAAGCAATAAATGTACTTAAGAAAGTTGTAATCGATTTTTCGAATGACACAATTCTTGACGACACATTATTCTGGTTGGCTGAATCATATTTGAAATTAAATAATTTAAAACAAGCATTACGCTATTATAAAACACTTTACAGATATTTCCCTTTTAGCGAAAAGGCTGACTATTCGCTTTATAAAATCGGTCATATTTATTATACACAAAAGGACTATGCAAAAGCAACAATCGCCTTTTCAAGAATACTCAAAGAGTATCCCTTGTCAGATTTTAAAAAATCCGCAGTGGCATATAAAAAAAAAATGAAGAAAAACAGGAGAAAAAAATGAAAAAAATACTAATTATTTTATTTATAATTATTACTACATTTTCATTAATGGGACAGGAACGGCAACAGCAAAAGGAACCAAAATTAAATGTGCAGTATAAGAAATCTTATGTTTATACTAATAAATCACTTTTGGTATCAAAATCGGAGTTTGACTGTTCTTTTTTTATTGGTGACAAAATTGCCAAAGATATTGTAATTATCGGGGCAAAACAAGAATGGTTGGGAAAATCAATTTATTCAAATCAGAATGAGATGTATATCAATAAAGGTTCGAAGGACGGTATCAAAGAGGGTGATGTCTTTTCAGTTGTGGAATGTGGAGGTAGAGTAAGTCATCCGTTTAAGTTTTTGTCATCATTAGGTACTTATTACGGTAAAAAATCTCTTGCGGTGGTTACATGTGTGTACGAGAACAAGGCAACAGTAAAACTGAAAGATGGATGTGCACCTGTTTATATTGGTGACTTCTTAATAAAATATAAGCCTGAAGAACCTATTTTAGAAGAGAGGGTTGACTATAGAAATTGTCGTTTGATTAAGTCGGATATAAACGGAGTTGTAGTTTATCATCAAAAATTCATACCATTTGAGAAAAGAACAATTATGGGCGAGGATTTAATGGTATCTGTTGATATTGGTAATGCTTTTTTAAAAAAAGGTGATTTTCTCCTCTTCTATAAGGAGTTTAAGAAAGACCTGCCACCTTTAATTTTAGGAACCGGAATTGTTGTATCTGCACAAAAAACAAATTCAACAGTTAAGTTATTAAAGCTGTCTAATCCGGTAAGTATAGGAGATAAGGTAACCTACTTACCTAGTGTTAAAATGGACAAAAATAACGGGGAAAATATACCGGCAATTGGTTCAGGACAAGATAAAATTAAAATAAAAGATGATGATAAGGTTCTTGAATTAATTGTTTCATTTAAGTTCAATGAGGATGGAATTTCGGATGCCAATAAAACTGAAATAGACAAGATAAAAGATTTTATAAAGGAGAATGAACAGTATCGTATAGTCCTAAAAGGCTTTGCGTGCAATATTGGGAAACTCGAAAATAATTTAAAATTATCAAAACAGAGAGTTGAATCTGTTAAAAAATATATCATTGACACTCTTAAAATAGATCAAACCTTAATAGAATCATATTTCTATGGTGAACAAGATTGTGCATTTGATAATACTACTGAAACATCAAGAAAGAAAAACAGAAGAGTTGTCATTACAGTTATAGGGAAATAATGAGATTATTTATTATTTTATTATTAACATTGTCTTTTGCCGTCGTTGATTTGACGGCAAAAGATGATCTTGTTAAATTACAAAAAAAAGAAGCTAAAAGACGGAAAAAAGTGAAAAAAGCTACTCTTATTATAACAGATGACAATTTAAAAAAATTATCAAGTAAATCTAAGAATAAAGTAAGCACGATTAGTGGTACTGTTGTTATATCAGACGGAAGTGATTTTTATGTCAAAGAGGAAAACAAAAGTAAGGGAAAAAAACCTGATTTGAAAGCTATATGGCAAAGAGAAAAAATTGGAATAGAAGATAGTATAAAGTTTTATAAGGAAAGAATTGTAAGATTACAAAGTGATTTGAATAAACTTTCTTCTGATTTTTTGATAATTGATTTTCCTCCCTCAAAAAACCAGATAAAAAAAAATATAACAAAAACAAGAGAAGACCTTAAAAATAGCAAAGAAAAATTATCCTTTTATAAAAAAGAATTAGAAAAATTTTATGAAAGAGCAAGAAGACAGAGTATTCCCCCCGGCTGGCTTAGATAGTAATATAAAAAACGAAAAACAATGTATCCTGTAATCGAATGGAAGAATTCTAAGGTTTATATGATTGATCAAAGATTGTTGCCTGTGGAAGAAAAAATCATTGTGCATAAATCTTATAAAGACATTGCAGAAAGTATAAAAAGCATGGTCATTAGAGGGGCACCGGCAATAGGTGTTGCTACCGCTATGGGTATTGCATTAGGTGTAATTCATATAAAGGGTGATTTGGAGAAAGAATACAAAGTAATACGTGATACCTTAGCCGAAACAAGGCCAACCGCTGTTAATCTGTTTTGGGCGTTAAACAGAATGGATAAAGTCTTTAATACATTTAAAAAAAAACCAAATCTATTAAAAGAAAAAATTATTGCCGAAGCAAAATTAATTGATAGACAAGATGTAGATATAAATAAACTTATAGGAAAAAACGGACAAACTCTTATTAAGAATAATACAACAGTACTTACTCACTGTAATGCGGGATTATTGGCTACAGCGGGATACGGGACAGCCTTAGGAGTTATCAGAGCCGCTGTGGAACATAATAAAAACATTTCAGTAATTGCCGGCGAGACAAGGCCTTTTTTACAAGGTGCAAGATTAACGGTCTGGGAACTTCAAAAAGACAATATAAGAGTTAAGCTTGCGACAGACAATATGATAGCCTATTTGATGCAACAGGGGTTAATAAACAGTATTGTAGTCGGAGCTGACAGGATAGCAAAAAACGGAGATGTAGCCAATAAGATAGGAACTTACTCAATTGCAGTACTTGCCAAATATCATAAGATACCATTCTATGTTGCTGCCCCTCTCTCAACAATTGATATTTCAAAGGAAACAGGAAACGAAATCCCAATTGAAAATAGAGATAAGAACGAGGTATTATCCTTTAGAGGACAAAAAATTGCAAGAGATGAAACCGAGGTTTTTAATCCGGCATTTGATATAAGTCCTCATAATTTAATAACTGCAATAATTACAGAAAAAAAAATAATCTATCCGGATTTCACAAGGGAAATACATAATTTATTTAATTAAGTTGTTTCTATTCTTCTATTGTCTTATTAATAGCAATATTTACTAAATCTATGTATTTTTGCTCATTATAATTTTTATTACAATACTCTTTTGCATTTTTTGCTATATCCATTCCCTCTTTAGATGTTGCAATTTTTATACCCTCGGCAAATGCCTTTGAATCGGGTTCAACCAATACGGATATATCCTTTGTCAGAGTCTGGGTGTGTGTATAAAGGTTTGTTGCAACAAGAGGAATACCACTCTTTAGATATGAATAAACCTTAAGGGGAATATTTGTTCCTAAAATCCTCGGAGAGACTAAAATGTCGGCAATAGAGAGATAATACGGAATTTCTTCAGGGCTTTTTCTTCCCAATAGTATAATATTATCTTTATCACTATTTAATGAACTTTTAAGCTTTTCTACCTGTGGCGGATCTCCACCGATAAGTACCAACAAAAAGCTCTCATCAAGATACTTCATGCTTTCAATCAACATAGGAATTCCCTGATAGGTTTCAAGTGTCCCGGCATATACAATAACTTTTTTGTCTTTTATATTTAAGCTTTTTTTCAAGGTTTCCAAACGTTCTTTGTTCAATTTTTCGGGAGTTTCATCCATAAAATTTTCAATCGTTGTAAGTTTTGAAGCCTCTGTAATCGTACTTGCATATTTAAAAAGTGACGGACATATTACAATTATGGATTTTGCATTCTTCAATGATATCTTTTCTATTGTTTTAAAAAACCACACAATAAGTTTTGATTTTGTGAATTTAAAATTATTCATCTGTTGAACAAGAGACGAGTGCATATCGTATAGATGGGGTGTCCTAAATATTGTACTAAAACAAGCACCCATAATATTAGCTTCCTCATGAGTATGTATATAGTCGTATCTCTTTGTAAGTATTCGTCCGAATACCTTAAAAAACAAGAAAAAATCAAGAAAAACTTTTGCTCCAGACGGTCCAGTTTTTACTTTTTTAATAAAAAAAGGTCTCAAACATCTTATTATTTTTAAGCCCTTGATTTCAACATCTTCACCAATTGGATAAGTTATAAGATCAATCTCATGTCCAAGCGAAGAGAGAGCCTTAATTCTATAATACTCCGAAAATGGAGTTCCACGAGGCTCAAAGAACGGTTCGGGTGCTATCATCAATATTTTCATCTGTCATTCCTATTGTATTTCTTATTGTGTATATATGCTTATTTAAGCCCTCATGATATATTTTTGTAAGCATCTCGGCAATTAACCCCAAGGTAATTACCTGAAAGCCCAAAAACAACATTAGAACGGTAAAGAACAGTAAAGGTCTTCCGCTAATCGGTTGTCCTGCGATAAACTTAACATAAGATAAGTACGTTCCGCTTACAAAACCAAAAAACATCATTACAAGTCCAATACCACCGAATATTTGAAGAGGTCTGTGAGCAAATGATAATAAATATTTTAAAGATATTAAATCTAATACAACACGAAAAGTTCTACCTATACCATACTTTGACTCTCCGAATCTTCTCTCTCTGTGATTTACGGGAATCTCAACAGAATTTATGCCCATTCTCGATGCAATAGCCGGAATATATCTGTGCATCTCGCCATAAAGCTGTAAGTTTTTTACAACCGCTCTCGTAAAGGCTCTCATACTGCAACCATAGTCATGTAATTTTACCTTGGTAATAAAGGAAACTAATTTATTACCGAAAAAAGATGGGATTTTTCGTGAGACAAACTTATCCTTCCTATCCTTTCTCCATCCGTTTACCATATCATAACCTTCAAGAAGTTTACCTACGACCTTCGGTATATCAGCCGGATCGTTTTGCAAGTCTGCGTCAAGAGTAACGACAACATCACCGCTACAATAATCGAATCCTGCTGAAATTGAGGCACTTTGACCGAAATTTTTCCTGAAATTTATTATCTTGACCTTATTGTCTTTCTTATTAAGCTCTTTTAATTCATTAAGTGAGTTATCGGTACTACCGTCATTAATGTAGATAATCTCATAATCCTCAAACTGCGTAGAAATAACATCAAATATTTCCTTGTAAAGAATAGAGACATTATCCTCTTCATT
>CAYOTE010000055.1:0-11296 GCA_964406785.1 uncultured Clostridia bacterium | reverse complement strand
ATCCTTTGATCTTTTTAAGATTTCTAACATATTTTTTTCAACATCCATTCCATCGGTATAAGAATAATCAAAATTCTCAGGAAACATGAATACACCGCTTTCTTTATCATAGTTGAATTCGGAAAGATACTTTTTTTTATTCATTAGTTAATAATTTCCCATTTAACTTCGGGTAAAGTATCCCCCTGATATTTGGTATCGGGAAGTCGACCTGTTTTATAATAATCCGTCTCAACTACGGTAAAACTCCCAATATTAGACCAATGAGCAAAATTGGAATTTTCATCAAACAAAGAAAGTTCAAGTCCATAAATCCCAGGTGACAAAAAATTATTTTTCCAAACAACTTTGATCTTACAATCGCCTTTCACATTAATCTGTTTATTATACTGATAAGTTGTATGTAATGTTGTTATTCTATTACCTCTATTATTAAAAACCCCTATTCCTATATTAAAATTTTTCCGTACTATTTTTGAAAATATTTTAATATCAAACTCTATATTATCGTAAGGGAACATATGTTCAGTTGTTGCATTTTCAGATTTCAAACTAAGATTAATCTTTATACCATTTTTTTCAGGAGGTTCATGAACAGAATTACATTTTTCATGTAAAGATAAATATGTCGTAATTACTTTATCAGCACTATCAAAAGATTTAATATGACCTTTATTAATTAAAAGACAATCATTACATAAGTTTTCAACCGCACTCATATTATGACTGACAAAAATCACAGTTCTTCCCTCTTTTGAAACATCTTCCATCTTACCAAGACTTTTTTTTTGAAAAGCTGCATCACCAACAGCAAGAACCTCGTCAACAATTAATATTTCGGGCTCAAGATGTGCCGCAACAGCAAAGGCAAGCCGGACATACATTCCTGATGAATATCTTTTTACCGGAGTATCAAGAAATTTCTCAACTTCGGCAAAGGCAACTATTTCATCAAATTTTTTCTTAATCTCAATTCGCTTCATTCCGAGAATTGCACCGTTGAGATAAATATTTTCCCTTCCTGTCAGCTCGGGATGAAAACCAGTCCCTACTTCCAATAAACTAGCCACTCTTCCCTTAATTTTTATACTTCCCGTTGTCGGCTCGGTTATTCTGCTTAAAAGCTTAAGCAAGGTTGTTTTACCCGCTCCGTTATGTCCGATAATACCAACCCTGTCGCCCTGTTTTATCTCAAAATTTATATCTTTTAATGCCCAAAATTCTTCTAATTCGGTATTCTCTCTATTGGGAGATAATGGATGCCTTAGTCTTTGATATACACCTCGCATAGAATGAGCAATTGAATCCCTCATAGAATTATACCTAAATGCACCACCAGCCTTCCTATCATGCCCAATTAGATATTTTTTCCCTAAATTTTCAACTTTTATTACTGTCATAGCATTAACAATTCTTAATTACCATCTGTTATACCTTATTTATTATTTTAGTTACCCAACGATAAACCCTTTCGGCTAATCCAAGTGCTTCAACAAATTCATCTTTAGTCACCGGTTCATCTTCGCTAGGATATCTTGTTTTCACGGCATATACGGAAAGCGAAGCAGATTTCTTAATACTATCTGTAACTTTAACATTATTATTTTCCAAATAATTTATCAACTTTCCAATATCGTGCGTCCATTCAAATTGAACATTTTTAAACACTAAAAGAGATTTTAAAGCTTTTTCTACTGCTTGCTGACAATCAAAACACATATCCTCATAAAGAATATATCGTGAATAATTATCAATTCTAGCCCGTTCAAGATTACTTCTTGAACGCTCAAGCCATTGCTGATATAGATGTATTTTTTTCATATATAGTTTTACCATACCGTTCTACTTGATTGTAAATCAAATATTTATTTTCCTTCAATCTTTCATATTTATCAATGGTATCAATAATTAAATCAACCGGAATACCAATATTTTCTTTTGCCATTTGATAATATAATTCCTTTTCAGCTTCTCTTGTGCTTTTAATATTATCTACAAGAATAAAAATATCAAAATCACTGTTTTTTTTTGCTTTATTTTTAGACCGTGAACCAAAAAGAATTATTTTTATGGGTAATATAGACTTAATAATAATATTAATAACCCTAATCAACTCTTTATTCATTTTATTCATAAAACAAATATAGTATCATTTAATAAGTATGTCAACAAAAAATCCTACCTTATCCCAATTTGTTTCATAACTCACAATTAAAAACTAATAACTCAAAATTATTATATAACATCTGCAAATTCTCTTTCTGTCTTTCTAAAATAAATAAAACCTATAATAAACATCAAAACTCCAATAACAATAGATAGAATAAAACCCGGTAAATATATATTAAAATCTTTTCCTATTATTGCCCATCTAAAACCGTCTATTACTCCAACCATAGGATTGAGAGAGTATATCAACCTCCATTTTTCGGGTACAACCGAGCTTGAAAACCCAACGGGAGATATATACAAACCAAACTGAACAAGAAATGGAATAATATACCTAAAATCTCTGTATTTTACATTTAATGCCGATATCAAAAAGCCAATACCAAGAGATGTTATTATAGCAAGAATCAATAAGAAGGGAATAAATAAAATATAAAGAGTAGGTGTAAATTTATAGTACAACATTATCAGTGAAAGAATGACAGAAGAAATAAAAAAATCGATTAAACTAACTATCATTGAAGTTGTCGGGATAATTATCCTCGGGAAATACACCTTTGAAATCATATTTGAATTGGATATAAGCGAGTTTCCGCTCTCGGTAATGATATTACTGAAAAATTGCCAAGGTAACATTGCCGAATACACAAGTATAGGGTAAGGAATTCCACCGGAAGGCATTTTTGCAAGTTTTCCAAAAACTATTGTAAAGACAATCATTGTTAAAAGTGGTCTTAATACACTCCACGCAACCCCTATCACAGTCTGTTTATATCTTACAAGAATATCTCTCCACGCTAAAAAAAGAAACAACTCTCTATATGAATATAACTCTTTCCAATAGTTCTTTATTCCTTTTCTGGGTTCTATAATTATATCAAAATTTTGCATTTTTAATCAATTTAGAGACAACCATTACTCCCATCAATATTCCTATTATATTGCATTTGCAAATCATTTTAGCCTACATTTTATTCTAAAATCATCTCAAGATAGGCTACCGCCGGTGAACATTTTGCACGGCATATTTTTTCTTTTCTCAACAACATCATAAATCATAATTGTCAATTAAGACAAGACACATATTAGCATAAATAAAAAAAAATTGTAAGAGAATAACGGATTAAATAAAAAAAAATTTACAGAACTACAAAAGAACAGTTTAGTCTTGGAAAAGGAATAACTTAGTTAATGATATTAATAAGTTTAATAAAAAATTAGTGCACTATTACACTAAAAAAGCTCAATATGATTTAAGAAAAACCATTAAATGATGATTTTTTATTTTTTTAAATTCTTACTCAAATAAATCATACTTTTGTAATACCGCAAAATAACTTAAAAATATAGTATAAATATCCACCACGGGTGTCCCTCTTTGACATTAATAGACATAAAAAAAGTATAATTGCCTCTATGTTAAATAGAATGGACGGTTTTTTTTATTTTTGTTTTAAGTTATAATATGTGATGAAAAAAATAGAATTAAGTATTTTAAACGGTAAAAAAATTACGATTACCAAGGGAGACAGCCTCTTGTCCGTAAGAGAAGAACTTCAGAAAAATAATACATTTCCTGTCCTTGCCGCAAAGGTTGACAATAGTATCGTCTCATTAAACTATATTCCTGATAATGACGCAATTATCGAACCTGTAACATTTTTGTCAAAAGAGGGGAAGGAAGTATATAGAATAACAGTTGCATTTGTGCTTTATATGGCAGCTAACGAGCTTTATGATAATAGTCGTCTTGTTATAAGACATTCATTTGGCGGAGGCTCATACTATGATTATTATACGGATATTCCCGTCAATCAGGAAATAATAGATTCTCTATCCGATAAGATGAGAGAAATAATTGAATTAGACCTTCCGCTCAACGAAAAAACAATTTCAAAAAAAAGTGCTATAACTTACTTTAAGAAGAGAGCACAGAGTGAAAAGGTAAGACTCATTGAAAATTCCAATATTAAAAAGCTTACTATCCACGAGGGAAAAAACTTTTCAAATATCGGGCTTTATCCTCTTGCCCCTTCAACCGGTTTTATATCTCAATTTAAGTTAAAAACATATTATCCGGGTTTTATCCTTCAATTACCCGAAAAAGAAAATTTTAAATGCTATCCAAAGACAGGATATTATCCAAAATTATTTAAGATATTCAGAGAGAGTAAGATATGGGGAAAAATCTTAAATGTAAGTAATGTGGGAAGATTAAATCAAGTGATAAATAATAACGGAACATCCGAATTAATTAAAATTGCAGAATCTCTACATGAAAAAAAAATTGCTCAAATCGCTGATGAGATTACAAAAAGAAAGGAAGATGTCAGATTAGTTCTTATCTCAGGGCCATCGGCAGCAGGCAAGACAACATTTTCAAAAAGATTATCTATAAATTTAAGAGTGAACGGTATAAGACCTATTGCCATTTCTATGGATAATTACTTTGTTGATCGTGAGAAATGCCCAAAGGACGAAAACGGTGAATATGATTTTGAAGCGGTCGAAGCCATTAATATAAAATTATTCAACGAACATTTATCAATGTTTTTAGAAGGTGAAGATGTTGGTGTCCCAAAATTTGATTTTGAATCCGGTAAGAGTATCCCGAATTTCAAACAGGTTAGACTTGAAGACGATCAAATTCTAATTGTAGAAGGAATACACGGATTAAACGGAAGGTTGACCTCATCAATTCCCGAAAAGAATAAGATGAAGATATACATATCGGCACTTACACAATTATCAATAGATGACCATAATAGAATTCCAACAACCGACACGAGAATACTAAGAAGAATGATAAGGGACAAAAAGTATAGAAACTATACCGCATCGGAAACATTATCAAGATTCAAGTCAGTCATAAAGGGCGAAGAGAAACATATCTTTCCGTTTCAAGAAAGTGCCGATATAATGTTTAATTCATCGCTTGTATATGAGCTTGCACTCTTAAAAAGTTTTGCGGTTCCTATACTTTCCGAAATAGAAAAAACAGATAAGACATATACCGAAGCTCAACGACTTCTGAGATTTCTTGAGTTTTTTAAGCCCGTACCGGCATCGGAAATACCACCAACATCAATTCTAAGAGAGTTTATAGGTGGTTCAAGTTTTAAGTATTAGGAGTAATTAGGAGTATTAAATGCAGGATAAGAAAATTGATTTTATGAAAAGATATAAGGAATGGATAGAAAATGACTTTTTTGATTCAAAGACAACCGAAGAACTCATCTCAATAAAAGACAATATAAAAGAGATAGAGGACAGGTTTTATCAGGATTTAAAATTCGGTACAGCCGGCTTAAGAGGTAAAATCGGTGCAGGTACAAATAGGATGAATAATTATATTGTTGCAAGAGCAAGTCAGGGTTTAGCCGAAGTAATTAAAAAAGAGGGTAAAAAGGCAATGGATATGGGAGTTGCAATAGCCTATGATAATAGACATTTTTCTCCTGAGTTTGCTATGACATCGGCTTTAACCCTATGTGCTAACGGTATTAAGACCTATCTTTTTGAAAGTTTAAGAAGCACTCCTGAACTTTCCTATGCCGTTAGATATCTAAACACCATTTCGGGTATTGTAGTTACGGCAAGTCATAATCCTAAGGAGTATAACGGCTATAAGGTATATTGGGAAGAGGGTGCTCAAATACTTTCAAAGACAGCAAAAAAAATAACGGCTAAAATTCTTGCAATTTCAGATTACTCATCAATCCCCGTGATATCAAAGAAAAAGGCAGTAGAAAGTGGCTTATTAAATATGATAGGTAAGGACTTAGATGATGCCTATATTAAAGATTTAAAGGGTCTTGCCTTAAGGGATAAGGAGATAGATAAGACTATTAATATTGTATATACTCCTCTAAACGGAGCAGGCAATATCCCCGTAAGACGAATCTTAGAGGAAAGGGGCTTTACCAATGTTTACGTTGTGGAGGAGCAGGAAAAACCGGATCCGAATTTCACGACGGTGAAGTTTCCTAATCCCGAAGATCCGAGAGCCTTTAAGTATTCCATAAAATTGGGTGAGAAAAAAAACGCAGATATTCTTATTGCCACCGACCCTGACAGCGATAGACTTGCCGTACAGATAAAAAATAAAGACAATGGTTTTACCGCATTAAACGGCAATCAAACGGGCGTATTATTAACGGAATATGTACTAAGCACAATGAAGGATTTAAAAACACTCCCTACCAACGGGGCAATTATTAAGACAATTGTAACCGGAGAGTTAAGTCGAAGAATTGCAGAATCTTACGACATTACAACTATTGATACTCTGACAGGATTTAAAAACATTTGTGCCTTTTCAAATAAATGGGATAAGGACGGTGAGTATAAATTCATTCTCGGCTATGAGGAGAGTATAGGCTTTTTGGTAGGAGATAAGGTTAGAGATAAGGATGCAATCAATGCCGCAATGTTTCTTGCTGAGGCTGTCGCATTCTATAAGACAAAGGGTTTAACACTTATTGATGTTCTCAATAATTTATTTAAAAAATACGGATATTATAGAGAGGAGTTAGTTACCATTGTTTTAGAAGGTAAGTCCGGTCAGGAACGAATTCAACGAATGATGATAGAATTTCGCAAATTATACCCCACAAGTATTAATGACGCAGATTTATTAAATTACACGGACTATAATACGAGTATTTCAAAAGATATTAAGAGTTCAAAGGAAACTAATATCGACATCGAGAAGACCAATGCAATAAAATTTATATTTACAAAGGGTTTATGGTATGCATTACGACCCTCAGGAACAGAGCCTAAGATAAAGCTATACCTTTACAGTAAAGGGGATACGGAAAAAGATGCAATAACACATCTTAAAACAATGAAAGCGACGGTGTTGAATTTATTAAATTCTATAAAATAAGAGATGATTGCCTATAAATTAGAAGAGTTTAAAAATATAGTAAATGGTGAATATATAGATAATTGCCAAGCTAAATCTTTTAAATATCTTTTAACCGACAGCAGGTTATTATCTAATCCTTCCGAATCCGTATTCTTTGCAATAAATGGTAAAAACCATAATGGCAATGATTATATCAAGGACTTGTATAAAAAGGGTGTATGTAATTTTGTCATTGAGTCGGACATTAATATTAACTCAAATCAAATTGATACGATTAAGTCTTTATTTCCCAAGGCAAATTTTCTCATAGTAGATAACACGATATCGGCATTGCAGGAATTTGCCTTAATGAAGAGACAAAACTTTACAATACCTGTCATCGGTATCACGGGAAGCAACGGAAAAACAATTATTAAGGAGTGGCTCTTTGAATTATTGCATAAGGATAAAAACATTATAAGAAGCCCTAAGAGTTATAATTCACAGATAGGAGTACCGCTTTCAGTATGGTTATTACAGGACAATACCGAGATGGGAATATTTGAAGCGGGTATATCAAAAATCGGAGAGATGAGTAAGATAGTGCCTATTATAAAGCCCGACATAGGCATATTAACAAATATTAACGACGCACATCAGGAAAATTTTGCAAATTATGAGCAAAAACTATCCGAAAAACTTATACTTTTTAAAGATACAGACATAATTTTTTATAATAAGGATGATAAATCAATAAGAGAGAAAATGCAGGCTAAAGAGTTTGCAGGCAAGAAGTTAATATCATGGTCTAAAAAATATGATGCAAACTTGAAAATCAACAATATTATTCGTCAAAGAAATAATACTATTATAATGGGCGAATATGAAAATAATAAGATAGAAATATCTATTCCCTTTACCGACGATGCATCAGTTGAAAACGCAATATTTTGTCTTCTATACCTCCTATACTTTGACTATGATATAAGGAAATTTAAAGCTTCGTTTAACAGTCTTTTATCCGTAGAGATGCGTTTGGAATTAATTCAGGGTAAAAATAATTGTCTTATAATTAACGACAGTTATAACTCGGATATTGAATCACTCAGTATCGCAATTGATTTTCTCATCAATCAAAATATGCATAAGAAAAAAACAATCATCATATCGGATATTTTACAAATTAATAATAACGAGGAGATGCTGTATAAAAACATTGCTGACATTGTAAACAATAAAAACATATCAAGACTTATAGGAATAGGCACATCAATATCCAAGTATAAAAGATTATTTAAAACTAATGCAATATTTTTTAATTCAACGGAACAATTCCTTAAATCCATAACGGAAATATCATTTAAAGACGAGGTTATCCTTCTAAAGGGAGCAAGGGAATTTGAATTTGAAAAACTGTCGGAATTATTTCAAAAGAAAGTTCACGAGACAGTACTTGAGATTAATCTTGAGGCAATTATTTATAATTATAATTATTTTAAATCGCTCCTAAAGAGAGACACTAAGATAATGGTTATGGTAAAAGCATTTTCATACGGGAGCGGTTCATACGAAATAGCAAATTTATTACAGGCTCAGGATGCAGATTATCTTGCCGTTGCCAATATTGACGAGGGTATTGATTTAAGAAAAGGTGGAATTACCATGCCTATCATGGTAATAAACCCAAAAACAACCTATTATGACTTAATGATTGAGAATAAACTTGAAGCCGAAATATTCAGTTTCAATTCGCTTGAATTATTCATTAAAACTTTAAAAAAAAGAAATATGGGAAACTACCCCATTCATATAAAAATTGATACGGGAATGAATAGATTAGGATTTACAGCCGATGAAATCCCAAAATTAATAGAGCTGATACAGTATAATAATGAAATTAGTGTAAAATCCGTTTTTTCTCATCTTGCAACAAGTGAAGACAAGAGTAATGATTTATTTACAAGGAAACAAATTGCTGAATTTAACGAACTAAGTACAATTATAACAAAAAAATTAAATTATCCGATTATAAGACATATTCTTAATTCAGCAGGTATTGAGAGGTTTACGGATCATCAATTCGATATGGTAAGACTCGGTATAGGACTGTACGGGTTTAGTGCGATTAACTCAAATAAGCTTATGCCTGTAAGTATATTAAAAAGTACCATAATCCAAATTAAAAAGATTAAAGAAAACGATACAATCGGCTATGGTAGAAGGGGTAAATTGAATGCAGGCTCAAAAATAGCAATAGTCCCTATCGGATACGCAGACGGATTGAGCAGAAAACTCGGAAATAGCGTCGGACAATTATACATTCGAGACAATCCTGTCCCGATAATAGGTAATATATCCATGGATATGTGTGCTGTTGACATAACAGATATATCTGTAAATGAGGGTGATGAGGTTATTATATTTGACAATAATAATCACATCTTGAAAATGTCGGAGAGTTTAAAGACAATTCCCTATGAGATAATGACCAATATCTCACAGCGAGTTAAGAGGATTTATTTACAATAATTAAATAATGAGATGATGAAAAAAAATGATTAAGGAAAACAATAAACCGTCGGCAGAAGATTTTACGGAAAAAAGCATTGAAAAAGCTGTCTTTTCAGAGGCTCTTCAACACCCCTCTACCCTATTTTCAGCAGCGGTTTCAATACTAAGCGGATTGTATATGGGAATAATGAATTTTTCCAAGCCTGCACTCGCCGTAACTCTTGGCTCGGGAGCCTTAAGCCTTATGTCATTTGTCTATAATTATTTTTTCAGGAGCGATAAACTTGCCGAGAATTACACTAAAAATCTACTAAAACAAAGAGTTACATATAAGAAAACAAATGCGGAAAATGTAAGAAAACAGTGTAAAAAAAATGATTTTGACGAAGGGATAAATGCTTATGACGAATTAAATGATGCCTATAAGAGATTAATCGATTTCTTAAAAAATAAGAGCGGAGCAAAAAAAAGTTTTATGATAAATAAATTTTTAATGCTGGCAGATGAAACATTTTACGGCGGAATTTCATTGATTAACAAGGGAGCGGAGCTATTCGGAGCTATCAGAGATATGCACGAGTCAAAACTTGAACGTGAATTGAGAAATTGGCAGAGAGAATTACGACTTAATAAACGAACAAATGAAAAAGAACTTGAATTATTAAAAATCAAAATAGATAATCACGGTAAACGATTAGACTTATTAAAGAAGAGAAAATCCTCTCTAATTGAGATTATGGATCAGGTTGAAGTATTGGAATCAACCCTTGACTCAACCTACCTTGAAGTACTCGATCTCTTAGAATCAGATACAATAATTTCAGGAGATAAACTCGTCTCAAACCTTCAAAACGCAGTAAAATCCGCAAGAAATGTTGAAGATAGAATAAGAGGCAATAAACACCTAAACGAAGACATCTACCTCCAAAGAGAATAAATCTAAGAGCTCGACACACTCATCGTTTTGACTACATGTATTCTACAAGCCACAGGACAGTTTATTTTATTTCAGATTTTCATACAAAAGTCGTTTTTGATAGTTTTTATAGAGTTCAAAAAGATAAGCATAAATATAAAGCTGTTTTATTATTTGATAGTTCTTTAATCGATTTAATTGCCTGACATTTATCACATACCCATTTTACCCGTTATCATTACGAAAATCAAACAAAAAAAATTTAATCATTCAACAAACTGTAAAATTATCGTACTCTATCCTCCGTGAGCTTTATCTTAAATAGCCCACGTTTTTTTTGCATCAAGCACCATGCCCCATGCTACCGGCTGGTGGCTGATGGAATTTTTTTATAAATCCTGTTGGATTTCTTAAATGCCTTATTGCTTGTTTTCCTTAAAACTTGTTACTTTTAACTTTCAACTGTTTTATAATTTCCCTATATAATTACCAAATTTAAAAAATACAAACTTTGCAAAAAAAAGCAATTCTCATCTTTCGTGTCTGGCACGAAAATTGAATTTATATATTTTTTTCTTTTAAATTTCAACTTTTTCACTTGTTAACTACTTGCTCATTTTATAATACAAACTATTATAGTCTTGGAAAAACTTTTCTTGATGAATCATTTCTGATTTTTTAATATTTATACTTGCTTAAGCTTATTTTGGCTTGATTTTTGTAAATCTTAGACACACGTCTGGAAGAAATTTTTGGCTGATTTAATTTGAGTAATTATTTAACTTGCTTAGGCCTTGCTTTTAAATTACTTTTTTATTTGTTTGAGTTTCCTTGTTGAGTACAGTATA
>CAYOTE010000054.1:0-11310 GCA_964406785.1 uncultured Clostridia bacterium | reverse complement strand
TATCGGGTATTTGATCCCGACGCTCAATATTGTAATTATACTTGTTAGAGAGTTGATATAGCCATACAAATACCGTTTTTGCAATTAATACAAGATTGGGCATCCAATCCTTATCAGGACTAAATCTCTCTCGTTCTTCACTTAAATCTATGTCCGAATAAGATAGTATATGCTGCCTACCCGGTCCCATTCCACCATACTTATCTTCCTCCTTAATTAAATCAATCGCCTTTAGAAGTTTCAGTATAAAATCGCCAAGAATATCTCCCCAATTTTCAACAATGTATCTTAACTGTTCAAAGATAGAATTTGGTGATTTTTTTGACGGTTCCAATAATAAGTCTATTATACTCTTATTATTTCCAAAAAATCCGGTCTTATCCTTATAATATAATTGTATATCGGCAATTATCTCTTCATAATTTGAGTTTTCAATAAGTATTTGATCACTGAAAATATCATCAAAATCTGAAAAAGCCGGATTTATATTGGCAAGCCAGAGTAATAAAATTTCTTCGGTTAGACATTGTTCACTATCCGTAATCTTTATCGGGTTATCGCTAACTTTTAAATATTCCTTATTAAAAAGCCCTAATGTTTTTAAATATTTATCAACATCGGTTTTTTTTGAAATATCATCACAAAGTTTATTAATATCATTATCAGGATTAGTTTTTTGATACTTATGAAACACAAATAAGAGTGTTTCAAGGATTAACATCATTCCGTTTAAATGCCCTGCTCTTATGAGTTTTTTCCTACTCTTCGTATTCTGTTTAATTTTGTTTATATGTGTGGCAATTTTTCTCTTATCTCCCATTGAGGATATAAGCACAGAGTGAGATTTATTATCGATAAACTTGTTAAGATTATATGATAGTGTTGCATTTTTAGAAAAAAACAAAAAATGTTCGGTTTGGTTAAGCTTTTTTTTATCCATTATCCATCACTCCTCTCTTGTCTTAGCTTCATTCCATAATGCTTCCAATTCTTCTAATGATGTTTTAGATATATCCCTCTTATTTACACTTAGATGTTCCTCTATAAAACGAAACCTCGATTTAAACTTTTCATTTGCCGATTTTAGAGCAATATCAGGATTTATCTTTAATAATCTTGAAACATTTGCAATAGCAAAAATCACATCACCGGTCTCTTCAAAGCAAGCGTTTTTATCCTGCTTAATTATTTCAACTTTCAACTCTGCAATTTCTTCTTCAACCTTTTCTAATGCCTTTAAAGGGTCATTCCAATCAAAGCCTACACTCGACGCCTGCTCGGATATTCGTTTTGACACCTGTAACGATGGCATTGAAGCCGGATAATCCGAAAGAATACTCTTCTTGTTCTTCTCTTTTTTTTTTATTTTTTCCCAATTAGCCTTTACCTCTTCGGCAGAGTTAACCTTGAGATTTCCAAAAACATGAGGATGTCGCCTGACAAGTTTATCCTTTAAAATTACCGCAATATCGCTTAAATCAAATATGTTTTTTTCCTTAAACATTTGAGATAATAAAACAACCTGTAAAAGAAGGTCTCCGGCTTCTTCCATAATTTTCTCACTATCTCTAAGGTCAATTGCCTCTATCAACTCATAAGCCTCTTCAATTATATACTCTTTTAAAGTTTCAGGTGTTTGCTTTAAATCCCAAGGACATCCACCGTCAGGATTTCTTAATTTTTCAATTATACTTACCAATTCATCAATTGCTTTCATTAAAAAATTATATACAATATTACAAGTTTATACAAGTTGAGTAATTAGCCTGAAATTTTCATCAAAATTGTAGCTAAATATCCGGAGGAGTCTATTATAATAAGTTAAGAGATTGAGCTAAATGAAGATGTATGCTATTTTCCAGAAAAAAAATTGCATAGTTAGTATTTGAAATTATTCCTAATGAAAGTAAAACAAAAATTAATCAAAAAGTATTGATTTATTATTAAGAATCACATATAATTTGAGCATGGAAGTTGTTTACAGTAAGTTTTGGACACATTGTTTATTGATAAAGTATATTCAGTCTATCCTTCCTAAGAAAAAAAATATGAGGTTTTAATGAAAAAGAAAACATTTGTGATTTTTATATTGGTATTGGCATTTTTGTTCAGTTTAAATACTTTTGCTAAAGATAATAAAATTTTATCTAAAGTAAAAAAGCTCGAAAAACAAAAAAAATACTCACAGGCAATTAAGGTTTTAGATAAAGAAATCTTAAAACAAAAAAAACCGGTGAAGTTGCTTGGTATTAAGATTCGAATCCAGCTAAAGATGAAACATTATCAAGATGCCGTTAATACCAGTATAGAAGCATGCAATATGAGCAACAGAAAGTCTCCATGGAAATGTATAGATATTGTATCTATTTATTTAAAGCTAAAAGACATTGATAAAGCGTACATATGGTTAAATAAAGCTGTAAAATATGGTTTTTTATCATACTCTGCACTATATGATGAAGAATTTAAACTATTAAAAAAAGACAAGCGTTTTGAGTTAATAATAAAAGAAATAAAGGCTGAAATAGGAATAGGAAAACCGGCAAAAGCATTTACAGCTAAAAGTATTTCGGGCAAAGAGATATCACTTGCGAAATTAAAAGGAAAAGTAGTACTGATTGATTTTTGGGCTGTGTGGTGTTCACCCTGTGTCAAGGGCATTCCCCATTTAAAAGAACTTTATAAAAAGTATAAGGATAAAAACTTTGAAATAATAGGAATAAATCTTGATGAAAAAGTAGAGACGCTAAATAAGTATATTGCTAAAAAAAAAATACCGTGGAAAATGATTCACTCGGGAAAAGCTTGGCTTGACGATATTGCAAAACTTTATAAGGTAAACCTAATCCCCTCTTACTGGCTAATTGACAAAAAAGGAATTTTAAGAGACTTCGGTTTACACCTTAGAGATAAAAAAAAGCTTGAAGATGCCATAGAGAAATTACTCTAATTTATAATTATATTAATCCTATAAAATATAATAGATACAATAAAAACAGTATAATAGTCAGTATGAATTTTTTCATTTTTCGTAAGCCACTCAGTCTCTTTTTTTATATATTTCACTCATCATCTACTTTAGACATTATTTATATATCATACAAAAGGAGAGACAATAATTCCTAAAACAACTATTAAAGCAAGTGGAATTCCTGCGTATATAGCAAATTTCTTTTTATGAATTGACTCAGACTTCAAGTCAAATTTTCTAAAAACCACATAAAAGACAAGACCAAGAATAAGTGCAATTATTCCAAGTGAAATATTTGATAAAAACTGATCAGATAATTTTTTGTCTGAAATATTTAAGTATTTATGTAAGTACAATACAATATTTCCCATCAATATCATAGGAACGGCATATATAACCCAAACAACCATTCTAAGATTCTTCCAGCTAAAAAGACTCAGGAAAAAAGAATTAAGAAAAACTAAGGTAGAAAAACATAAAAAATAAACAACTTTTAGCATAGGCATATGCTCTAATAATTCAGGCTCAAATAATATATAATTGAGTATTACATAAGGAATAGATAATGAAAATAATATCAACAATCTCGGAATAATTTTATTGTAGAAAATTCCTAATTTTGAGTATGGACTACTCAAGAGATACTCAAAAGCATTATCCTTATACTCACTTGCAAAAGCCGTAATGCCAATGCTGTTTGCTATCCATATAATTACAATTCCCATTAAAATTAAAGCCGATTTCAAACGATATATCAAGGAAGCATCATTTTTCTGATCATAATAATGATAAAAAGCTAACACTAAGACAACGATAGAGAGTCCTATTAATAGTCTTATAATAACAGGTAATAATATTTCTTTAAATTCTTTTTTAATCATTTTATCCTCACTTTATTCTTAATTTGTTTTTAATTTAATAGTATAAATAAACTCATGATAATTATTACTGTCTTAACCGGAATAATTATCTTTGAAAAGCCATTACCAATAAACCACTTATCTCTTAAATCAAATTTATTAAATATCATTAAAAAGCCACTTCCAAGAATCATAATAATTATAATAAATCCAATTATAAAACTGCATCCTGATATATCAACTTCACTTTTAAAATTCACATTATAATATTTCATTATTACTCTAATAGAAAGCGGAAGAGAAAAGATTGTATATATAGTTAATAGATGAATAAATGCTATCCAATTTTTAGGTTTGAATATTGATAAAGATACATTAATAATAAAATACAATAAAACTAAGACAGACATATATTTAGGCAAGACTAATATATGAACCCCTGAATTCAATTGACTTAGGTTTTTGATATATATATTAAAGATTACCGTATATATGATAATAAAAGAGACTAAAATAATAATTCGTGGAATAATCTTATTTTTTAATATCTCAAATCTCGACAGTGGCATAGAAAGCATATACTCAAAACCATTATCTTTAAACTCTCTACTAAACATATTCTTACCCAATACATCCGCAAGAATAAAAACAATGAAGGCAAATATGAAAAAATATGAAATGTTTCCATTACCATATCCCAGATGTGATTTTCCACCTGTTCCTGACGATTCAATAAAAAATGAAAATTTCGTATAATGAATTAGGGGCATTATAATTAAAAAAGATAAAATAATTAAAATCTGCTTATAAATATCCTTAAACTCTTTATATATCATATTCGCCACCTATAAACGCCGTTATAATCTCAGTTAAATTCAAGTCTTCAATTTCACCTGAAATTTCACTTCTATAATCTTCCTCATATGGATATAGATAGATATCAGGATAATCAAAATTACCCATCTTAGATATAATCGGAAGTTTTTTATCGGCATTATCTCCGTTTACCTTCTTTACCTTTTGTTTTAAACTATCAATCGGCTCATCAACAATAACTTCGCCGTTCTTTAGAAGAATTATTCTATCAACAATATTTTCAATATCGTGAAAGTTTACATTTACCATAACCAAAGTAATTTTTCTTTCCGACAATAATTCTATTATCTGTTCAAGAAATAATTTTCTTAAATAGGCATCAAGAGCATGAATTACCTCATCAATTAATAAAATATCAGGCTTGGCAGATAATACCATAGAGAGAAAAAGAATTGTTTTTTGCCCTATTGAGAGTTCCTTGATTTTTTGTGAAAAATCAATCTTAGTATGATTTAATAATTTATTATCAAATTCAGCTATATTATAAATTGAGGTATGTAACTTTATTGCATCTTTTACCGAAAGACTCTCATACATACTGAGCTTATCGGATATAAAACCTATTTTTTGTTTTGGTCTTCTACCCAACTTATCGCTATACTCAATAACTCCGTTATCAGGGAGTAAAACGCCTGCCATTAACCTCAAGATAGTACTCTTACCTACCCCGTTAATTCCCGTTATTAAACACGACTCCCCCTCATAAATAGATAAATTAAAATTATTAAATATACATTTTTTTCCATATTTAAAGTCCATATTTTTAATTTTAATCATTCAAATCCTCCTTTTTTGTACTATCCTTATTATTCTTTATTTTATTTAATTCATTCAATATCTCATCCATATCGTAACCAAGCTCTGTAACTCTTGATACAAATAAATTAACCGTATTTTCAAAAAGCTTTTTTTTTTCTTTTCCTATCCTTTCTTTATCAATAATAACAAAATACCCCTTTCCCGGTTTGGATTCAATAAAACCCTCCGTTTCCAGTTGAGAATACACCTTTATTATGGTATTAGGATGAATTTTTGTCCTTGCAGCCATTTCTCTTATTGACATAAGTTGATCTCCTACTTGCAGATAACCTGAAATAATATTATATCTTACACCGTCTTTAATCTGCTCATAAACAGGTATTGCCGACTTTTGCTCAACCTTAATATTTAATACCTTTACCTTCATATCGCCTCACTGATACACTGCCATATAACAGTGTATGGGTTTTGTCAAGTAAAATTTCAAAAAATTATATTTATTTTCACAAAATAGTATGCTATATTATCGGAGATATGGAAAAGATACATAAATTTAAACCTGCTGTTACAAAGAGAGTTCTTTTATTTCTTGCCGGCATCATGTGGCTGTTCGTGGGTTGTATGATGCTCACCTTAGCCTTTTTATGGCTGTCAAAATTTACGCAAAATACAATCTTACTACATTCAATTTTTGGAATTATTATTGCGTTAATAATTCATCATTTCGGATTTTTAAAGATTGTAAATAAAAATTTAAAGAGACTCCTGCCGATAGATGATAAAAAATGTATTTTTTCATTTATGCCGTGGAAAAGCTATCTTATTATTATCATAATGATAGTTATGGGTAAGACTCTTCGCAGTTATTCAATAATCCCCAAAAACTATCTTGCAATTCTTTATATTTCAATAGGCTTAGCCCTGATACTATCAAGTATAAGATATTTCAGATTCTTAGTTTATGAATTTAAAAATCACTAATTACAAAATCATAAATTATAAAAAGATATTCATTTTTTCTTATCAAGTTTATAGATAAAAACCAATACCTCAGCAATAGCTTTGTATAGAGATTGCGGTATTTCCATATTTAAGTCTAAGGCTTCAAGTACTTCAGTTAATCCTTTATCTTCATACAGCGGTATATTTTTTTCTCTGGCAATTTCTATAATCTTCTTTGCGATTTCACCCTTTCCCTTTGCAATTACCTTTGGTGCTTTATCCTTGTTCTGATTATACTTTAATGCTACTGCTTTTTTTAGTTTTATGTCTTTTTTCATTTCTTTATTTTTTCACTCTATGCACGAAGATCAACCAAACCTAATTTTATATTTTCATTGCTCAAATCTTCATTTTCAAAATCTCGTATTTTTTTTTTAGACACAATAACATTTATATTTAAAAATCTGAATAAATCTCTTAACATATCTTTTATCACAACAAGGTTATTCGATATGGTTATTTTAACACCCTCATCACTCACATAAAAGGTTATATTAAGATCTTTATTAAGTAAGAAAAAATCGGTTCTAATCTCTCCCAAATTATTCATTACCAATAATAATGATAGATTAAATCCTCTCTTCCTAATTTCTTTTTTATCTTTTTTATTATAATAGACACGTAATTTCGCTTTTTTTTTATCCTTTAAAGGAATTTGAAATGTGAAGTACTGCATTGTGTCAATATTTGTATTTCTCTTAACAGCACCTTCCTGTTGTTTTCCTATATTATGCAATAATTCGTCTATAGTAGTCTTCATTGTATTTATTTGTTTTAATTTCTTCTTTGTCATTAATTCAGAATCTTCCGCAAAGAACTCTTTTAAGAGTAGTAAATTAGGTTTCAAATCATTCTTTATAACTAAATCAATTTCTTTGCCAATAGCTTCTTTAGATACATTTTCCAAAGTTTGTGAAGTTGCAGTAATTTTCTTTAAGATTGATTCTATATTTTTTTCAAAAAAAATTCCTGAATTTTCTATCTGAACTTTAAGTCTTCCTATTATTTTAAGAATATCCTCTGCCGGACCAAATGGTTTAAATTGAGTTTGTAGCGTTTTTATAATACCTTTTATTTGCTCAGGTAACTTAGTCTCATCCCCCACAGTTACATCTTGCTTTTTTATACTCTCATACTTAAGTTCATACTTATTTGCTTCACTTTTCAAAGCCACATTATCTTTAATACTATTAATACTACTTGGAATATTATTTTTAACACTTTTTTGAATACTATTACCGTCAACATGCTTAGTAGTTTCTACAATTTTATTAGTATTTTTAGGCAATACCTCAATTTTATTATTTTTTACTTCCTCAGGAATATGATCATCTTTATCAACAAAAGAACTCAAAGTCTCAATAAGCTTAACTATGTCTCCTGATTTTTGAGCCTTTATATTATTAATAATTTCTTTTGAATCTACTGTAATAAAATTATTAGATTTTTGAAGACTAAATTTCAAATTATCATTTTTCTCGACAAGCACAACATTAATCTTATCCCCCACCTTAACAGGAAACTTCACATTTGCTATAGTTCTGAATTTTATAAAATCTATTAGAATTTTGCCATGATCCTTGAGCTCAATTACTTTACCCTGAAGCTCATCACCCACATTTAATTCCTTCCTATTAGAAAGAAATCTTTCAACTTCAGAACCTAAAAATAACTCTATTAAAGAACTAAGTTCCATGATATGTTAGGACTTATAACCTCTCCTTTATAGGAGAATTCAAATATTTCCTCAACTTAATGACTAAATCTATCTCTCCTATCGGTATATTAAGTTTGGGTGCTATGTCAGATGCCTTAAAGCCCTGATTAACCAATATTAAAATCTTATATATCGTTGACTGATCTAACTTTTGTTCATTGATTTTATCCTCTAAAAAACCTAACTTTTCAGAAGATTTCTCAGCCTCTCTTATAAGCTTTTTTAGAGCCGACTGCTTTAACATTAATTCATCTGAAATATTTTTAGTTAAATTCTCTCCCTTCTCTATAAATTCAGGAAAATAACTGCTTATAATGGACAGATTGACCATTTTTTTTTCAATATCCTTTATTCTTTCATTTATTGATAAATGATACTTACGAAAATATACAATTACCAAAATAATAATTATAAACTCAACAACAATATAAGTAATCATTTTGAAGACAGCAAATCTTTAACAGTTTTTTTAATAGTTTCAGCCTCTTCGGAAATTTCAAAAGTTAATCTCTCTACGTCAATCTTTGACTTTATATTCTTTGTAACAACAGCCCAAGACGGGTCATCAACAATACTGAAGGCAACATCATCCCATGGAAAACACAAACCCGCAGCCTTTGAGAACATATTTGAAATTCTAATAAGAGCAGGCATCAGCCCTATTGAATTTTCATTTTCATGATGTAATCCTATACTTTCAACAATATCCTTATCAAAATTCCATTTTTTTGCCAAAAACACGCCAATTTCAGTATGATCAACACCTAAAATTTTACGTTCCGCATCAATTCCTTTCACACCTTTTAACTGCAATAAAACAATATCCTTAAAGAGTTTAGGATAGAAGTGATAAATAGCAAGCTTTCCAATATCATGTAATAATCCACCAAGGTAATAATTTTCGTTTTCAGGTAAATTAAGCTTTTTCGAAATTAATTTTGAAAAACAGGCAGTGCTTAATGAATGTTCCCAGAAAACAGTAATATCAAATTCAGGAATATCCTTATCATTGATATCAAACATCTTTACCAATGATATTTCAAGTATCATATTTTCTAATGTTGCCGTACCAAGATATGTAATTGCATTTGCAAGCGTTTTAATTTCTTGACTTTTCGCATAGAGAGCAGAGTTTGAAAGCCTCAATATTTTTGTAACCATACTCACGTCTTTAATAATTAAATCCGATATTTTTTTATTCGAAGTAAAGGGGTCATTGGTTAATTTCCTTAACTCAGAGTATAGCGATGGAATCGATGGAAGTTGTTTATCCCCAGAAAACAAATTTTTCAATATTTCCTTTTGTTTCATTATCCCACAATCTCCAGATAATTATTAATTTCAAATTTTGATTTTTCTACAATTTCTTCCATATTATCAGCAGAAATTTTCAATACAGCCAATTCTTCAAGCTCGTACTGTCCCTCCCTGAAAGAAAATCCATTAAGATGGCTTAATTTATTTGCCAGACTAATTATCGGAACCATGATATTATCGCCTGAATATTCTTTTTGATTATGATGATAAATAAGAGGCTCAACGAGATTATCTGAAAAACGCCAATTTTTCATTAACAAATATCCAACTTCAATATGAGAGAAACCCCATTTTTCTCTCTCAATATCTAAAAAGTTCAATTCTTCATTTATATGCTTTTCCACAATATCTTCAAATTCTAAAGTTTTATTCTTAAAAAGAACACCTTTTCCTATATCATGGAGTAAGCTTGATATGAAAATTTCCTCAATATTCGCTTTTTTAATTTTCTCTCCTATTTTACGAGCAAAAATAGCAGTAGCTAAAGAATGTTTCCATAAAACGCCCTGAATAAACTTACTCCCCTTAGAACTGTAAAGATTTTTAGCAAGATAAGACATAAGTATCGATTTTGTAGTATTATACCCCATTAAATTAATTGCATAGCTTACTGTACTTACTTCTTTTCTTAAACCGTATAAAGCAGAATTAGCGACCTTTAAAATAAAAGCAGTTAAAGATTGATCCATTAAAATTTGCATCTGAATTTTCTTTACGGTTACAGACGGGTCATTCAGCATAGACATAGATTTTAATATAACTGAAGGGATAGGAGGTAATTCGCCTATTTTACCAACAACTTCTCTTGCTTTTTCCATTACTGATTGCATGTTAATCTCTCCTTTTATAAATTATTGCCGATGGGAAATGAAGCATTTGGTAATCTTCCGATACCGAAAAAAGTGATTCGGAATTCCCCATTATAAAATAACCACTCTTTGCCGTATTATTATAAAAACTCTTCACAACACCCTTTTTAGACTCTTTATCAAAATAAATAAGCACATATCTACAAAATATAACATCAAAGGGCTTTCTTAAATTAGCCTTATCAAATTCCACCAAATTTACTTTTTTAAAATCAATGCCTCTTTTTAATTCATCTTTATACTTAAAATTTCCATTTTCCAACTTTGTAAAATACTTTTCAAAATAATTCTTAGGTATAAACCTAACCGCATATTCGGAGTACTCAGCCCTCTTTGCCTTCGCAATAACTAAATCGGAAATATCAATACCGGTAACGGTAAACGAGATTTTAGGGAAATTCTCTTTCATAATAATTGCAATAGTATGTGCCTCCTCTCCAGACGAACATCCGGCACTTAATATATTTATACTTTTCTTGCCATTTTTAATAAGCTCAGGAATAATATGGTTTTTCAATGCCTTCAATTGAGGTATATCCCTGAAAAAAAAAGTTTCATTAATGGTTATGACATTAAATAAATTTATTATTTCAGTTCTCAAAATCTCTTTTTTAAGTATATTAAAATATGTATCAAACTTATCAAACCTAAGAGCTTCCATTCTTTTTAACACTCTCTTTTCAATATAACCTTTTCTTGAAACCGGGAAAAACATCCCTGATTTTTTATAAATAAAATCTTGTAATTTCTTATACTCTTCCAAACTTATATTCTCTTGAATAGCCATATACACATTTATACCAACAAAATAAAAAAAAATCAACTATATTATTATTTTTTTTTTTAAGTTCGATATCAAACTTAAAATTTTCAAGTTAAAGGTCAATCCTGAATTTTTCATCAAAATTGTAGCGAAATGTCCAAGAAGTCTATTATAAC
>CAYOTE010000053.1:0-11728 GCA_964406785.1 uncultured Clostridia bacterium | reverse complement strand
ATGTAAAATATCAATAACATGTGAAATACTTCTGAAAACTGAATAGTTACAAAAAAATGATTTGACAAAATTAATTTTGTATATTATATATATACATTAGATTTTGCATAATGGAGGAATTATGAAAAAAATATTTATTATCGCTATGTTAACATTGAGTTTGTTATTGTTTTTTAATGCTTGTGGGAAAAAGAATGTAAAAACAAATCCTAAGTCTAAAGTAAAAGAAGTCAACGAGAAAACGGTTAAATCTGATAAACCTGAACTCACTGAAGAAGAAATATTTGCTAAAAAAAGTCTTAAAGAGATTAATGATGAAGGACATTTACAAGAGATATATTTTGACTTTGATAAATATGAAATTAGAGAAGCTGCAAAGACTGTTTTACAGAAGAATTCAGAGTGGCTTTTAGCACATAAGAGTATTGAGTTTGTTATAGAAGGTAATTGTGATGAGAGAGGTACTATAGAGTATAATATTGCTCTTGGAGAGAAGAGAGCTATGGTCGCAAGGACATATCTTGTTTCTCTTGGTGTTCCGGCAACAAGGATTAAAATAACTTCTTATGGAAAGAGTAAGCCTGTTGTTAGAGGGATTAACGAGGCAACTCATCAAAAAAACAGAAGGGATGATTTTAGAATAGTAAAGAAGTAGTATATATAATTGGCATTTGCCTTGAGGTAGTATTATGAAAAAGATTGTTATTGGTTTAGTGTTTTTGATTTATGTGCTTTCTTCCTTTTCCTATCCGATAAGGAAGGGAGAAAAACGTATTATTGAAGAGTTGTATAAGGTACAGGAGATATTAAAAAATCTTGATAAAAAAATAACTCTTGTTGAGACGGATTTTTCTGCGATTGTTAAAAAAATTGATAATCTTAGCATAAAGGTAAATGCTATAACGAAGAGTCAGGCTGATGAAGGTCAAACAAAAGAGAATATTATTACTAATCTTGTGTTTTTAAAAGAGGAGCTTAATGAGCTGAAAAATAAAATTAATGGAATTAGTGACAGACTTTATACTCTGCCGAGTGGAGGTGGGGTAGGTAATAATACTACGGCAAGTGGAGTTAATAAGACTACTGGTAGTTTATCCCCTAAAAATAATGTAATGCAAAATCCAAGCAATACATACTATATTGCATATTCCGATTATTTAAAGAAAAATTATGATCTTGCCATTGAAGGCTTTTATCAGTTTATAAAACAATTTCCAAAGAATAATCTTGCTGATAATTCTTTATATTGGATAGGTGAATGTTATTATTCACAAAAAAAATATTCTGATGCGGTTAAGGTATTTACTAAACTTATTAATAATTATTCCGATGGAGATAAGATACCTGCTTCAATCTTGAAAAAAGGATATTCGTTAATTGAAATGGGAAAACAGGACGAAGGTCTTATGGTATTAAAACAGTTGAATTCAAAGTATCCGTTGTCTGAAGAAGCCTCTTTAGCTCAACAACGAATAAAGGATATATGAGGGGTAATAATGAGTCTTAGAAGTATGAATAAAGTTATTCTGATAGGAAGAGTAGGTAAAGATCCTGAAATAAATCATATACCAAACCTTGGTAAAGATGTTGCTAAATTTAGTCTTGCTACAGATGAAGGGTATATGGATAGAAACAATCAATGGCAGGATAGAACTGAATGGCATAATATAGTTGCATGGGGAGGAGTTGTTAAAGTAATTGAAAGAAATGTTAGAAAAGGTGCCTTGGTAGCTATTGAAGGAAAGATAAAGACAAATAAATGGCAGGATAGGGATGGTAATAACAGATATACTACTGAAATTTCCATGGATTCAATAACTCTGCTTGAAAAAAATAATAGTGGACAGGGCGGGTATTCCCCTGATGCCGGTCAGGGAGGACAGTATAATAATCAAGCTCCTCAACCGAATAATTATCAGGCTCAATCTCCTCCGTCAGTTGACATAAATAGTGATATTGACTATGCTACTGATAGTAGTGGTAGTAGCGATCCGTTTTAAATAAAATGGCATTTGTAAATTATAATAATAAAGAAATAACCGTAAAAATAGTATATTATGGTCCTGCATTAAGTGGTAAAACCTCTTGTTTAAGATATATCTATACAAGTAAGTCCTTAGAGCAAAAAGGAAAACTTATTACCTTAGATACCGACGGAGACAGAACTCTGTTTTTTGACTTTCTGCCGATTGAATTGGGGAAAATAGGCGATTATTCTGTTAAAATTCAATTATATACGGTGCCGGGTCAGGTTGCATACGATACAACGAGGAAGCTTGTGCTACAGGGGGCAGATGGGATTATATACGTTGCTGATTCTCAAGTTATTATGAAAGAACAAGATTTACAAAGTTATAATAATCTTATAAAAAATATGAAGCTGAATAACTTAGCTGATAAAAATATTCCGATTGTGCTTCATTATAATAAGAGAGATTTAAGCGATATTTTGTCGGTAGATGAACTTAATGCAATTTTGAATACTGATAATAAACCTTTCTTTTTAACTGTAGCTACAAATGGGAAAAATGTTATTGAAGGTTTGCAAACCATAATGAAAATGGTAATTGTTAATTTGAAGAATAAGCTGACTGTTTTTCAAAAGGATAAAACAGTAATGTTTTCAAAAGATGATGTTACGGCGGCAACAACGACTGAATTGGGTGCTACGGTTAGTGATCCTAATATGAAAAAAACGGTTGAGAAAGAGATGACGGATACGGATGTGGTCTTTGAGTTAGATGACCCTTACGAAAGTCGTGTTGCAGATAATAACGATGACGAAATTTTTAGTTTGGATGATGTAGATATTATTTCTGAGGTTGATTCCGCTAAAACAAATCCCCCCGAAATGCTATTAAAGAAAGAGGAGGTTTGTGATAAAAAAGATATAATAAAACCATCAAAAAACAATGAAACAAATAAGGAGATAAATATTAGTAAGGAAGTTGTTGCAAATTTTGATAAGGGTGAAATATCTATACCTATTAATATTACGATTCCAGAAAGCAAAGAGAGTTTTAAGATAAATCTTAACTTAAATTTAATATTAAAAAAGTGAGTTCATGATACGTAAAATAACACTTATTATTTATTTTGTTTTGATAATTAACTATTCAATCTTTGCCGAAAATAGGACTTTTACCGATGTGATAAATGATGTTTCGGGTAGTATTAGCACTTTTTTGAAGGATAGTCAGATTGCTACATTATCGATTGTTACTCTTAAAAATACAACGCAGCTTAATGATAATGCGGTACAAAAGATATATCAGATGATTGTTTATCGTCTTGAATCAAATTCAAAAATTAAATTTAAAGATTCAATGTTGAGTTTTGTAAACGGTAATGGTAACTTCAGATTAAAGAAAAATAGCAGAGTAAGGTATCTTCTATCTGTGAAATTAATACAGAGTAAAAGTAATATAGGAATCGGAATAACAATGTATTCTGTTATCCTTGATAAAACTGTTTTTACAAAATATCTTGAATGGAAACCTTTATCTGGTGAAATAGATTTCTTAAATATAAAAGAAAGTAATTTCTCAGCATATGGCTTTGACAAAATTGTTGAAATTAACGCTAAAAGCGGACTCTTGGATATGAAAACAATGAAAAGTAAACAGGGCGTGATATCCTTTTATTTTTATTATTATGATCACATTGATATATTAGTAAAAGAGAATAATATGCTGAAAAAAAAGGATGTAATATCCTTAAGTATTTCTGAAAAATATCATCCGGTAATAAATAGTGAAGGAAGGCTCTTCTTTTTTAATTATAATGATAATCCCTTCATGATTGTAGGTAATAATTTCTCTGAAAGTTCAATTATTTTTAAGTATGAGAATAATAAATGGGAAAAACATTCTTTGATTGGTTTTATTCCTTTTGAGACCTTTATAAGTAACGAAACCTTATATTTTATCGGAGGGCAGTATGTATTAGGGAAAAACTTTTTTAAAGACAGGCTTATATTAAAAAATGTCAAGGTTGCTTTGGAGGGGACAAAAGAAGAGTTTTATAAAACAATAAAACCTTTTTATTCGATTTCATTTTTAAAGGAAGGGGATAGAATAAAATATATGTATATAGTTGATAGAAATTATAATTTCATAAATTATGGTCCTGATTTTCAAGTACTGAGTAATGATGAGAAAAAATCTGGTTTTGTCGCTTTTGTATTGGATAATAAGTGGATAATAAAAACCGCTTTTACGATTGGTGAAGATGCCATAAGTTTTTATAAGGTAAATGAACTTGAAAATACCCCGAAGTATAAAAAAAATATAAAAGGTGAAGTCTTATTTATTAATAATGGCAAGTGGAATAATAAAAATGGTATTTGGCTTTATATAAAGCGAAAAGCTCATAATTATTACGTTTATAAGCTTCAATTTTGGAGTAAAAAAGATGCTTTATAAGGCTAAATTAATTATAATAATTATATCTTTGTTCTTTGTTAGTGCTATAAAAGTGCATTATGGTGGAATTATTAAAATAAGACTTAATGAACCTTCTGATTTTACTATATCTTCCACGAGTTATTCGGATATGATATTTTATTCTTTGATTTATGAAAATTTTTTCTATTTGACAAAAAAAGGTGAACTTTATTCAAATATTTTTAAGACGTACGATTATAGAAAAGATAAAAAAAAATTAATATTGATATTAAAAAATAACATAAAATATTCAAACGGATTAGATATTAAATTAAGTGATATAGTAAGATCGTTAAAAAGCTATTTAGGGAAGCAATTAATAGAGTCGAAAAGACTTGGTAAAATAATAAAGAGTATTAGTGTTAAAAACAATAGTGTTATTTTATCACTAAATTTTGATTATTCCGATATTTTGGATATGTTATCTGCACCTCAGTTAATGGTTTTATCCTCTGGTAAAGACGCATTCTCGGGACCTTATTATCCTGTTAAATGGGTTAAGAATAAGTATATGATTTTAGAAAGTAATACTCATTATATAGGAGGCTTGTCATATCTTGATAAGATTAGAGTCGATTTTAAGAATTATTTTTACCCTGATTTATTTTTGTCTAAACCTGGTACTTTAACAGATGGAACGCATAAGGAGATTGCTTCCGGTGTTTATCAAAACTATTATGTCAGCTTTCCGAAGGGGAAGATTGGTGAGCATACAAGGATAGCCTTCTATTCTCTTTTAAAGAAGTTCTTTTTAAAACAAAATTATCCTAAACTTAATGTCTTGACATCAGAAAAAGAATCCCCCTTATCCATAGATATCAAAGGATATTCTAAAAGAAAAATCAGGACAATACTAAGATATTCAAATATTAAGTTATATGTTATTTCGACGTTGAGAAAACTTGAACCTGTAATAGTTGCTTTTTTTAAGGATTTTAATATAGATGTTAATATTGTCTTTGTTAAGCATAATAATATTGTTGATTTGTTAAGGGATACAGAGGTAAAGTATTTGATTGTTGAAAAAGTTTTTCATAGTGGTTTGCTTTTGAGTGATAAGATTGAAAGTATTGTTAGAGAATTGATTTTTAACAGGTTTAATGACACTTATCTTAGTTTAGTTAATCAGTTGGATGAGATTATTAATTTAAAAGATAATAAATTGTTGATGGAGCAAATCTCAACAATTATAAAAAAGATTATTACAGACGGTTATTTACTGCCTATCGCTCAAAAAAAATATTCTTTATACTTGAAAAAAGATATAAAAGGTATTATTATTGATTATTATGGTCGACCTATTATGCATAAGGCAAGATATGATTATAAAAAACAGGATAGTAAAAGACATTAACGTATTCATTAAAAAAGGCATATTTATCTGTTTATTTTTATTAATTATTTCTAACTATGCTTTTTCTGTTGAATTTGGTTTATTGGCAGGCAGGAATACTACTTCGTCTAAAACTACATTGGGCTTTTCAGCTGGTATGGGTTTTTTTATTCCGATGGTAAAATTTGAATTTGAAATGATGAAACAAAGCGAAGCTGAATTTAAAGAATTTGGTGTTGGTGTTAAGATTAGAAAAAAAATTGGGAATTTTGCACCCTATGTAGTTATTGGAGCAGGCACAAAATTTAATGATTTTTCTATTATTTTTTCGGGTTACGATTATTTTACATATATTGGTGGAGGAATGCATTATTATATTTTTTATATTTTTTCACTCAGATTTGATTTAAGATATCAAAGTTATAATGATAAAAATAATATTAGACTTTCTGTTGGAATTTTCGCACATATATAGTTTTTTGGTTAATTGTATTATTATTTATTTTTTACTGATTATTTTTTACTGATTATAACGGTAATATTGATTTGACCTGAAATTTTAATCAAAATTGTAGTGAAATGTTCAAGAAGTCTATTATAACAAGTTAAGCGATTGCGACAAATGAAACATAGTTGTACTATTTTGAATGAAGCCGATTGAGCTTAAGGCATTTAGAATGGGCTTATTGGGCATTGCAGTAGGTTTTGATGAAAAGTTTAGGTTTAACAATATCTTTTAATATAATACTTATTGTGATATTATATTTCTTATGAGGAGGGCTTATGAGTAAAATTGATGAAATAGCCAAAGTTTCACGTCCTGTTCTTGGTAGTGATATACCTATCTTGGTTTTTAGAGCATTTAGACATTTTTCTTCGGATTATGTTGACGAAGTAATGGGACGAGCTACTTCCACGGTATTTCAAAATGGTGGAAGAGCAATGGGTAAGGAACTGGGAGAGAAAATACCTAAAATATCACTTGAAGAATATTTACAATCCGTAATTAAAATGGTTGAGGAATTAAAAATTGGAGTACTAAGAAAAGTTGTAGTTGAAGAAGAAAAAATAGTATTGGCTCTGGATGAATGTATTACTTGTGCCGGTATGGGAAATATAGGGAAAAGAATCTGTCATTTTGAGGTTGGTTTGGTAGCCGGTTTGGTTGAGTCATTCCTTGGTAAGAAAGTTCGAGCAAGAGAAACAAAATGTAATGCAAACGGTGAAGGCACTTGTGAAGTTACTGTTTATATTAACGAAGATTTATACCAAAAAGAGAGAAAATCGTGATAAGTATCGAAGGTAGGTGAATTTTATGTTTAAAGATAAAATTGATACAATTAAAGTAATTCTTGATGATTTATTGAACGCAACATCTAATATAGATGGTTGTGTATTAGTTACTATGGATGGATTTCCTGTTTCAAGTGTTATGAAATCTGAGTACGATAAGGACTTACTGGCGAGTATGGCAGCGGCTTTAGTGGGTGTGGGAGAACAATTTTCAGAGCAGTTACTCAATGGAAATATTGAGCAAACATTTATTAAAACAAGTAAGGGATATGCTGTTATGAATTTAGTTACATCTGAATTTATTTTGATAATTTTGACAGATGAGCATATCAAGTTGGGAATAGTATTTTATGCATTGCAGGAAATTATAAAGAAATTAGAAGCACTGGTTAATTTTTAATTTATTATGATATGAAAAGATTGAAAGAGTAATTTATTTTTAGTACCTGAAATTTGCATCAAAATTGTAGCGAAATGTTCAAGAATTCTGTTATAACAGATTAATCGATTGAGACGAATGAAACATAGTTGCATTGTTTTGTGAAATGAAGATAATTGCTTTTAGCACAGTTAGAATTGGTTTATTGGACATTGCAGTAGGTTTTGATGAAAATTTTGAAAGTACAATGTAACATAAATTACATTAATGGAGGAGAAATGAGATTTATATTTATGTGTGTTTTTGTTTTTATGTCGGTATCGTCTTATGCGCTTGTACAAAATGTGCAGAAAGCTAATAGTGAAGAGGGGATAATGAGGTTCGAACTCAGAATTATCAATAGGTCGGAAAAACCTGAAAATATAAAATTTTATTTTACCTTACCTGCAAATAATGAAAGGCAGAATATTATGTTGGTCTATCCTGAACCGGGTTTTAAGAAAATAACAAAGGATAAATACGGAAATAAAATCGTTATATACGAAGAGAAAAATATGCTTCCGGACGAGGTCAGAAGTCATGGTTGGATTGCTCATGTGAAAACATTTGCCGTTGTATATCAGAGAGGAACAAAACCATATAAATTAAGTGATAAGGAAAGGAAATTATATTTAAAGGATGGCGAAAACTACCAAATCAACGCTCCCATTGTTAAGAAAACAAAAAATCAGATAGTAAAATCGGAGTATAGTCCGTACGAGAAGGCTATCTCTATTTATAAATACCTTATAAGTAATATTACATATTATAGGGATGATAAGTGGGAAGCTGCACCTGATATTTTAAAGAATAAAAAAGGCTCTTGCTCCGAATTCAATTATACATTGGTTTCCCTCTTAAGAGCATCGGGCATTCCGGCAAGATATACGGGAGCCTTTACTATAAGAGATTTTAATATAACAAAATATGATAAATATACTCAAGAAGATGCAGTCTTTCATAGATGGACAGAGGCATTTTTACCGGCTTACGGTTGGATACCCTTTGATGCTTCAAGAGGAAGCGGAAGTGTTAAACGTTCTACCAATTATCTTGATTACGTGGGCAGACTTCCCTCAAGTGCACTTCAATCTTATCGTGGAGACGGTGATAAAGAAAATTTATTGGGTTGGGATTATATATCTAATTCAAGGACTGAGCACGGTGGCAAATTAAGAGATATTCCCGTTGGATACTATATCTCGTTTAGAAGAACATCAGGCTCTTTAAAAGAAAGTATTAAGAGGGTACAGGGTGCAATAAAATCAGGACTTAACAAGGTTGTAATAGCAAAAATTTTAAAAAATCCGGTTGATAGGAGTGTTCTCTTTCTGTTAAGGAATTCAATTAAACCGACTGTGTATCCTGTGCTAATTGAGGAATTAATTAATATAGGTCATCCTGCTGCAATATACTACTCTCTATACTCCAATCATATAAAAAAAGATATACCTTATATGCTTAACTATGCTGTATTTTCCGATGACTTTTTAACAAAGAATATATCTAAGTTTTTAAATTCAAATAAAAGGGATTGGCAGATGTTTGAATATTGGTGGAGAAAGGCAAGACCGTATGTGAAATTTGACAAGGAAAACAAGGTATTTATACTTACTAGAAAAAATATAAATATTTACTAATCCAATTTAATTGAATTAGGCGGGTATATTGCAAGTACCATTTTTGGCTTTGTAACCGCCTTGTCTATTATTTTAATGGCATTTTTTAATCTGTTTATTGCAGCGTCTATTGAATCTTTTTTATCCGTATGTATGGTTAGCAATAAGTCGTCTTTTTTTACCCTGTCTCCAACATTCTTATTAAAAACAAAGCCGGCTCTATGATTAATCTTATCCTCTTTCTTGCGTCTTCCCGCACCAATATCTATTGCTGTCATTCCTATCTCATAGGCGTTGATTTTTGAAATACTTCCATTTTTCCATGCTGTTAATTTGACCGTATATTTAGTCTTGCCGAATAGGGAATAATCGTCTATAATTCGAATGTCTCCTTCCTGAAATTTTATAAAGTCTGAAAATACTCTTAATGCCGAGCCGTCATCCAGTTTTTTTTTTAGTAAGTCTTTTGCACTATTATAGTCAGGACTTATCTTAGCGGCAATGAGCATTGCACTTCCTATTGCATAGGTTACATCTAAAATATCAGAAGAGCCTCTTCCTTTCAAAGTTTCAATAGATTCTATTATTTCAAGAGAATTTCCGACGGCAGTCCCCAAGGGTTGATTCATATTAGTCATAACCCCTATGGTGTTTCTTTGTGCGTTTAGACCTATGTTTACCATTGTTTCACAAAGCTTTTTAGCCTCATCAAAATCTTCAATAAATGCTCCGCTACCCGACTTAATGTCGAGAACAATACCGTCTGTAAGCAAGGCAAGCTTTTTACTCATAATACTACTTGATATAAGCGGAATACTGCTTACTGTTGCAGTTGAATCTCTCAGAGCATACATTTTTTTGTCTGCCGGTGTTATATTCGGTGTTTGTCCTGATATTGCCATTCCAACAACTTGAAGCCCCTTGATAAATTTTTCTTGGCTTAAAAACACATTCATATTCGGAATAGATTCTAATTTATCAAGCGTTCCTCCAGTATGTCCGAGTGCTCTTCCCGAAAGCATGGGGACTTTAACACCACAGGCAACAACAAGGGGTACAGCTGTAAAACTAATTTTATCGCCCACTCCACCCGTGCTGTGTTTATCAATGTTTTTCCCGACAACCTCATCTAAATTTATAATTTCTCCTGAATTCTTCATTATTTCAGTTAAGTTTAATAATTCTTTACTGTCTAAGCCGTTAAGATAAATTGCCATTAATAATGAGGCAACCTGATAGTCGGGGGTTTCGCCTGAGACATAAGAGTCAATTACATATTGAAGTTCATCCTTAGTTAATACTTTCTTATCTCTCTTTTTAGATATTATTTCATACATCCCATACTTCATTTTTTCTCCCTATTTAAAGCTTAAAATTATTCATATTAAAGACTTTCGCTTATTATTTTAATACCTGAACTTGTACCGAGTCTTGTAGCTCCGCATTTTATCATAGACATTGCTGTCTCAAAATCTCTTATCTCGCCGGAAGCTTTAATCTCTGCATTCTCTCCAACAGTTTTTTTCATAAGAGTTACCATCCTTGTATTTGCACCGCTACTGCCAAATCCGGTTGACGTTTTTACAAAGTGCACGCCATTACTCACGGCAATATTACATATATCTATAATTGTTTCATCGCTTAAATAACATGTTTCAATAATAAGTTTGAATATTGTATCAGAAGATAAAGATGTCATTATCGTGCTAATTTCTCTATTGATATAATCATAGTCCCTCTCAATAAGTTTTGATATATTAATTACCATGTCAAGCTCTTTTGCACCAGCCTTTAAACAATTGATAGCTTCATTTCTTTTTGTTTCAATAAGATTTGCACCAAGAGGAAAACCTATTACCGTGCATACCTTTACAGGACTGTCTTTTAAAATTTCAGAGGCAAGTGGAACAAATACCGGATTTATACATACCGAAGCAAATTGGTATGTATTTGCCTCCTTGCACAATATTTCAATTTGTTTACCGTTTGCGTTAGCCTTTAATAATGTATGATCTATAAGAGGAGCAATATCTTTTGGACTTTTTATTCTCATAATGTTCTTGCTCATTTTTTTAATTCAAAGGCATAAGGGAGTAATTCATACATACTCATTCTTTTATAAGACTGTGCACCGTTAAATATGAAAATCTCAGTATTATTATCGGCAAATTCAGCAATAACCTGCCTGCATGCACCACAGGGAAAAACATAGTCATTACTGTCACCAATTATAACAAGCTTCTTTATCTTAGTATCACCGTTTTTAATCATCTCACAAATAGCACTTCGTTCGGCACATACGGTAAGTCCGTAAGAGGCATTTTCCACATTACATCCCGAATAAATGTTTTCATTATCACTGATAAGTGTAGCACCAACGCTAAATTTTGAATACGGAACATAAGCATTTTTTTGTACCCTTTTAGCTTCTTCTTTTAATTTAATCAAGATATTATCTTTCATATTATTATTTCTCCACAATTAAAATAATACATAAACATAAATCATAAGTCAACTAATATTGTAATATTCGTAATGCCTAATATTCGTGCCAGACACGAAAGGTTGATATTTTGTTTTTTTTATGTATAATGTGGGTAGGGGGTGAATATGGGTAGAG
>CAYOTE010000052.1:5827-11767 GCA_964406785.1 uncultured Clostridia bacterium | reverse complement strand
ACACCGTCTATTACACCTACCCACTCGTGTTCTTTCGTAAATTTTAAATTTTCTAAGCCCATTTTTTCTCCTTTAAAAATTCTTTAATTATCTTTATTTTATCTTTATTTTTTATCTATAAAAGGTATTGTAACTACCTTTGCATTTACAGCCTTATTTCTTATTTTAATTTGAAACTCCGTACCAATTTCAGTCTTATTCAGGGGGAGATAGGTCATTCCAACAGACTTCTTTATATATGGTCCGTAGGTTCCACTTGTAACTTCGCCAAATTGTTCTCCGTCAACAAACACAGGATAGCCATGCCTTGCAATTCCCCTGTCAATTAACTCAAAACCAACTAATTTTTGTTTTAAGCCTTCCTCTTTTTGCCTGAGCAAAGCCTCTTTTCCTATAAAGTCACCTTTTTTCAATTTAAGAATCCAGACAAGATTTGCTTCAAGAATAGTATGTGAAGCGTCAATGTCATTCCCATATAAAGACATTCCGGCTTCTAATCTCAATGTATCTCTTGCTCCGAGTCCTGCCGGTATAATTCCGTATTTTTCACCTTTTTTAGCCAAGTCAAGAAACATATTGGACGCAGTTTCTTCATCACCCTTAAAATATATTTCAAAACCATACTCTCCTGTATATCCAGTTCTTGATATAATTGCATCAACACCCATAACCTGTCCGAAAATAAACGTATAATATTTCATGGGTTCTAAATCTGCATCTGTAAATTCAGCAAGTAATTGTCTTGAATTCGGACCCTGTACGGCAATTTGAGAGTACTCATCACTTAAATTAGTAATGGTAACATCAAAATGACCTGCTTTTTCTTTCATCCATGCAAAATCTTTATCAAGATTTGCAGCATTGACAACAAGCATATATTTACCTTCTTCAATAAAATACACAAGTAAATCATCTACAAAACATCCTTTTTCGGTTAATAAACCGGAATAATGTATTTTCCCAGGTTTTAATTTTGAAACATTATTTGTAGTTATAAACGATACAGCCTCAAGTGCCTCACTGCCTTCAAAAAAAATTTCACCCATATGGCTAACATCAAAAATACCTCCCGTAGTTCTAACGGCATTATGTTCAATAGTTAAGCCTGAATATTGAACAGGAAGCTCCCATCCTGAAAAGTCCACCATTTTGCCATTCAACTCATAATGTGCTCTGTTAATCTTTGTTTTTTTCATATTAATTTCCGCCTCTTTAATAATATAATCATACTATCTACTTCATAGCCTATTAAATATAAAATTATCATAATATTTCATAAAAAGCAAGAAAAACGTATCAACAAAAAAAATTACTTACTCCCATTAATAATATATTTTTGGTTCTTAGAGAAGAAGCATGAGAAATTAATTTATAGACTTTCTCATAACTTTAACTCACCCTTACCATAAATATCCAATCAAACTCTACGATAACGTCTGATATAACGTTTTTAATTTAATTTGATAAATTAATTGAATCAGCAAGATATATTCCAATTATCCATGTTAATATCAGGTATTATATAAAGTTTTGATAAAAGTTTTAGAAGCACCACAACAGTTGCTTTTATTGTTATTATTTGTTATCCTAAGGTATCAAATTATTTTCGGAGGAAATTAAATGTCAGAAGAAAAATCTACAAATGTTGTTTGGCACGATCATCTTGTAAGTATGGAAGAAAGAGGCAAATTATTAAAGCAAAAAGGTGTATTGTTATGGTTCACCGGACTATCGGCAAGCGGAAAATCAACCATTGCAAATGAAGTGGCATTCAGACTTCATAAAGAGGGTAAACTCACTTATGTATTAGACGGTGATAATATAAGACACGGTTTAAACAATAATTTGGGTTTTTCACCAGAGGATAGAAAGGAAAATATAAGAAGAATAAGTGAAGTTGGAAAATTATTTACGGACTGTGGAGTAATTACAACAACTGCATTCATCTCACCGTATAAGGCAGATAGAGACTCTGCAAGAACTCTGATAAAAGCGGGACATTTTGTTGAAATCTTCGTAAAAGCTTCAATTGCAACTTGTGAGACAAGAGATCCTAAAGGACTATATAAAAAAGCAAGAAGTGGCGAGATACCTCAATTTACGGGTATTTCAGCACCATACGAAGAGCCTCGTAAGCCTGAAATAGTGCTGGACGCCGATAATCTTTCAATAGATGAAGAAGTTAATTTAGTAATAAACTATTTAAAAGAAAAAAATATAATCTAATAAAATATTCACATTATTGCCTAAATATATTACAAAAATTGTTTAGGCATTAATATTTTTATACATTAATTTTGCAATGAAAAGTTTAAACTATCTTCCCGACTTGTACAGTTCTTTTAGTTTTCTAAAAAAAACAAGATATTCCTGGGTTTTAAAATCTGGATAGGTCCATTCAAGGAAGTAAAATTTTTTGTTTTTTATCACGTATTCAATATGAGCGTATATACCATTAGATAAAGGGACTCTATGGTAATAATTCTTTGCCGTTGCTATTATAACATTTGCATCTGAAATATAGCCCGGATCAATATTTACAACCCTCTTACCGGCTATCATCATACTACTTTCAATACTATTTGTTAATATTTTAATGCCAGATAATTTTTCCGGTTGAATTTTTTTTGAAAAAGATAAAAATTTTCTGTACAGAGGCGTACCCATTTCATTATTGTAGTAATTGGTAAAAACAAACGGTATTTCATTAGATTCATAATCTATTTCAGAAAAATCCTTTTCAAGCATTTTTTTTACTCTATTATAATTTTCGGTTTCCCTGTATATAACACCTGAAAAAAGTTTAACCTTGTTAAATTCTTTTTCAATCATTTTTTGTGTTTTTGATTTTTAATTTTCTTTCTTTTTTTCATATTTTCAATTATAATTAATCTTCCATTTATAAAGACAACTTCTTTTTGTTTATTATCCGTAATTGAATATGTAATACCTTCAAATGATGGCCCCATATATTTAAGCTTACCCGTAACATCATCAATAATTAATGTTTCACCATTTCTTGTATTAAAAAAGATATCGTGTGCTTGACCTGAAGCAACCACATTGAGTATATCAGTCCGCTTATATACTTTTAATTTAATAAAAGGATTCGCAGAAAACACAGTAATAGAAAAACTTTTTAAACCGTCGATTATTCCCTTATCTATAATTGAATAATATATACCTTCGTTTTTTGAATAGTGCAACTGTTTAACATTTTTTAACATATACTCATATAATAATGATTTATAATTAAAATTAATTAGTTGATTTGTATCTTTACGTGCCACAAATATATTATTATTTTCAACATCTAATTTAAATAATTCTACATTAATTGTCTCTGCTAAAATCTTTTCTCCTAAGAACATTGATTCAGATAATTTCACTACACTATTGTCATTATTAAATAAGATTGCATCAAAAGAACTCTTAGAACCTTTTATATATATTAAAAAAGCATTTAATTTATCTTCAAAAAAAGTATTCACCTTATCAGAGGATATAAGATCCATCTTTTGCCCCTTGGTTATAATACTTTTTATATCATCGTTTCCAATATATGCTTGACTTATTAAAAAATATTTTCTAACAGATTTAATAGGGACAATTTTCATCTGGTTGGTATTTAACATCTTAAATATTTCTTTAGTTGAAAAGTCGTATTTAATTATATCGAACGGATACTTAGGATATACCGGTTTAATATTTGTTATCTTCCACTTAACTAAAAAAGGAGATTTGAATGCAATCCTGTCTATACCTCCGTCTGTTATATATGCAATAGTACCGGTTTTATCAAACCCAACTAAAATAGATGGTGCAATAGAACCATTATGTAGATATGAGTTAATCGAAATTATTTTTCCAATGTTATATCTTCTCTTTTTTTTTGATAAAGCATATAAGGTCATTACATTATTTTTATGGTTAAAAAATGAAAAAACAATATTTCCTTTTTTTGTTCCGAAGGCACTATTGAAATTTCCTTTTTCCGACTCCGGCATACTTATCTTTTTAATAATTCTATTCTTAACAGTATCAATAATAAAAAGACCTACTTTGTCACCGCTATTTTTCTTGGCAAAAGCGATAATTATATCATTATTCAACCATTTTACATCAAATAATTGAAAAAAAGTTTGCGTTTTATAAACAGGAATATTAAATTTTATCCCCGAAAAATATTTTTTAAGCTTATCAGACGAAATACCAGATAAAAGGGAACGGTAAATAAAGTTTTGTACAATTTTTTTTTTACCTCTTTTATAAAAGAATATTCCAAGTTGTTTATTAATAATTCTATTCCATTTGTTTTCATTAAAAGCCTTATACAGATAGTGTAGAGAATTACTGCTATTCAAATTCATCATGGTTATTGCTAAAGCGGTATCGTATTCTTCATTATTTCCCTTATATTTTATTTGAAACAAAATCGACTTTGCTTTTTCAAAATTTCTTTTACGAATATAATATTTCGCTATAAGTAAATCACCTTTTTTTTTATTCTCTTCTACACCATTTAATAAGTCCATATATTTTGTCATCTTATCAAACTTATTTTTTAAATAATATGCTGAGCCTAAAAGATAGTTAACATAAAAATTTGTTTGATTAAGAGTAAATTCGTCTCCTAATAATTGTATTATTTTATCAGGTTTATTCATTTTCAAATATAGAAAAGAGTGAATAATCTTCAATTCGATTGTACTATTATTAAGTTCAGCCAATTCAAAATATTCTTCAGATTTAGGATAGTTTAACTTCTTTAAATATTCATTTGCAATACATAATAGTGCAATAGAACTATTAGAATCTAACCTTGAAGCTTTTTTAAGATTAGTTATTACAGCTGTTGTCTTACGGGTATCAGAGAGTGCAAAACCGATCAACCCTTCAACCGATTTTGGTCTCATTTGAAGGTAATTAAAAAAACCGTCATTTGCATCCAACATTTTATTTTCAAATAACAAAGAGTATGAATGTCTTAATTGAGAATTAGTATATTTGTTAAAAAAAATTTTAAGTTCTGATTTAGCCATTCTTAAATCATTTAACAAGAAATAACTAATCATTTTATCATAATTTCTATCAGTTCTGGAATACAAGGCTGTTATTGTAGATGTAACAACTAAAACTACAATTAAAAAACCGGCTATTTTTCTCAAAGTGTCCTCCTAACAATAAAAGCTACCATTAAAAATACCAGTCTAACATTTTAATAAAATAAATTCAACACACCTCAAACACCTAAAATTTTCTTCCATTTTAAATTATACAATTATTTATGAAAAAAGTCATTTTTAACTACCCCCAAAAGAATTAATTATGGCGAGGGACAGCGTAATATCATAAACTTATTTTATCTCCAAGCCTTATTCCTTATTTTATAAATATCGATGTCTCTGTCTTTCCAGATTCCAAATAAATTCTTGATAGAAGTTTTATCTGTTTTTTTATTATTCACTATTTATTGGACTCCTTTTTTGATGTTTTTGGCTTTATATCCTCTTCGTAAGCGGGTTTACCGTCCAAATCATAGGTAATCCACTTGCCGATTTTAACATCGTTTTTATAATGTCCCTCCATTATTTTTATACCCTTATCGGAATAACTTATAAAATGACCGTCTTTTTTATTATTTTTATACTCTTCTATTAGTTTTATTTTCTTATTTTTATAATAATGTATCCACTTACCGTTTTTCTTACCGTCTAAATAATCACCCTTATTCATTATTTCGCCGGTTTCATAATAAGTTATTTTAGTACCGTTGGGCTTATTATTTTTAAAAAACATAGTAAATAAACATTTACCCTTTTCACTGTATAATATCCACTTTCCCTCTGACATATTATTTACATAACTGCCACGACTCTTCAAAACTCCGTCAGGATAATAATACTTCCATTCACCGGTTTTTTTACCGTCTTTCCACAT
>CAYOTE010000052.1:2460-5727 GCA_964406785.1 uncultured Clostridia bacterium | reverse complement strand
ACTTCCATACATATTAAAAAATGAAACTATTAAAACGATCATTACAATTTTAAATCCTCTGTTTTTCACATTAAATCTCCTTTTAATTAAAATATTATATAAGGGTAATTCCTTTAAATAATTGTATAGCATAATTATCGGTCATTCCTGCAATAAAATCAATAATTCTTTCCTCTTCCGAATCCTCTTCGGGAAACACATTAATATATTTTTTAGGCTCCGCTTTTACAAAATTATATATTGTATCTAAAATATTTTCTACCTTTATTCTTTCAATTTCTAATTTTGCACTCCTATAAACACTCTCAAATAAAAAAGTCCTTAACTTTGAAAGTTCATAATAAACATCATCGGCAATAGATATAATTTCTAAATTCCTATTCAAACTTTCATAGACAACCGAGGTTACTATATTTCCAATTCTTTCAGAAAACGAATTGCCCAGCAGGGTTTTAACCGACTTTGATATATCATTTTCCGTAATAATTCCGGCTCTTTTAGCATCATCAATATCATGATTGGTATAGGCTATTATATCCGAAATTCTAACTATCTGACCTTCTAAGGTTGAGGGGATTTTATTTTTATTTTCAGGAATAATGGGTCCCTCGCCCTTTGAATGTTTCAATATTCCATCTCTTACAACCGAGGATAAGTTTAGTCCCCTACCGTTATTTTCAAGTTTTTCAACAACCCTCTTGCTCTGTATATAATGCTTAAACCCCTTACTTGAGAATCTATCTAAGACTCTCTCCCCCGTATGCCCGAATGGAGTATGTCCAAGATCATGCCCCAATGCGATTGCCTCGGTAAGATCCTCGTTCAAATTTAAAGCCTTTGCTATTGTCCTGCTTATCTGACTAACCTCAAGCGTATGAGTTAACCTCGTTCTATAATGATCTCCACTGGGTTTAATAAATACTTGCGTCTTATGTTTAAGTCTTCTAAACGACTTGGAGTGCAGTATCCTGTCCCTATCCCTTTGGAATACAGTTCTTAAGATACAGGGCTCTTCCTCTAAGTCTCTTACTGCATTTTTACTCTTAAAGGCAAGAGGATGAAGTAAGTCCTCTTTTTTTTCAAGTTCCTCTCTTATATTTCTCATTAAATTTATTATACTTGAATAAGATATATTTTGTAAAGCCCAAGACAGTACCTAAAATTTTGGTTCTCCGCCAAAAACAGATTATGCACCTACTTACTGTTTTTAAATACCCTGAAATTTTAATCAAAACCGACTACAATGTCCAATAAACCTATTCTGACTGCATTAAGCTTAAATAAAATACTGCACAGTTTCATTCATCTCAACATCTTAACTTGTTATCACAGGTCTCTTAGACATTTAATTACAATTTTGATGAAAATTTCAGAAAAAAAGTTTTTTTAACAGTTCCAACTTATTCTTATCCCATCCCCGTAACTAAAAACAAGTAGAATTTCGAAAGGATTTGCAATCATATCGTTTTTATGGTAATTAAATAGTATAATTTGTTTTTGGTATGGAGACTGTGGAGAATTTAATGGCTTATGAAATAGTGTGTTTAAATTGTACGGCTCATTTTGATGTTATGGAAGCAGCTTTTTGTAATCATTCTCATCCAACGAAGGTATGTCCGTTTTGTCTCTCCTGTTATTGTGAAGCGACAGAAGAATATAAAGATAATATAATAAAAAACAGTCCCACAGAACTCTTAGAAGAAAAAAAAAACATTGAGAATAAAACTTATCAAAGATTAGGTGAGATTTTAATTAAGGCTGACCGAATAAATAAAGAGCAATTGGAAGAGGCTGTATCCAAGCAAGCTTTTGTAAAAAAAAAACTTGGAGAAATACTTATAATGCTCGGATATATTTCTGAGGATGAGCTAAAATTATATCTTTTGGGACAGAAATGGATTGATACAGTCGATTTAAAAAACCAAAAAACAAACTATTCGTTAATTAAAGAAATAGGTCCTCAATTTTGTTTAAAATATAGAGTAATTCCCATTGAACTTTTTAACATAGAAGATGAATGGTTTCTAAGATTGATTCTATTAGATTATGATAAATTGGTAGAAATAAAACAGCTTGAAGAACTGAGACACACCAGAATAATCCCATATAAAGCGGATACAAACGAAATTGAAAGAATTCTTACTAAAATAAAGAAAAACATTGATGAGGGAGACGTATTGGTCTTATCATAAATAGGAGTACTAAATGAAATTAAAAACTAAGCTGTTATTAATTATTGTTTTTTTTGTTATGTGTTTTAATATTTATGGCAAAAACAAAGAAAATAACAAAAACAATGAGATAAATGCTACAAAAATACTCGATTTTGATAAGGAATGGAAAAATAATTATAATACTTTTATACCTAATTCCAAATTAATACAAAAATTGAAAAATAAAATTAAAAAAAATTTAAAAATAGAAGTTTACCTTGCCCTATGGTGTGGAGATTCAAGAAATAATGTTCCTGAATTTATAAAAATATTAAATTTATCTAAACGTAATGCTAATGTGAAATTTTATCTTTGTGATAGAAAAAAAGACAATAAGATTGAATATTTTGTCAAAAACAAGAAAGTTAGACGAGTCCCCACATTTATTTTTTATAGAGATGACAAAGAAATTGGAAGAATTACTGAAAACCCCAAGAAATCATTATTAAAAGATTTCATTAATATATTAGACAAGTAATAATAACAGAGATATCAATTACAATATCTCTATTATTATTTTACTATGGTATTTTATACCTCAAAAACCCAGCCTTCAGGTCCCTGTATGTCTCCCTTCTGTATTCCTGTTAGAGTATCATACAGTTTTCTTGTTACGGGACCGACTTCTTTACCTTTTTTGTAAAAAGTATGAAGCTTACCTTTATAGCTTATTCCACCGATGGGAGATATTACTGCTGCTGTTCCGCAGGCACCCGCTTCTGTAAATTCCGAGATATTGTCAACCAAGACATCTCTTTGTTCTGTTTCCATCTTAAGATATTCCTTTGCAAGATAAAGCAAAGAATATTTTGTAATACTTGGCAATATTGAATCCGATACAGGAGTTATGAATTTATTATCCTTTGTTATTCCAAAAAAATTAGCTGCTCCAACCTCTTCAATTTTAGTATGAGTTTTAGGATCAAGGTAAATACAATCGGCATAGCCTTGTTTAACCGCTTCTGCATGAGGTAAAAGACTCCCCGCATAATTGCCACCCACTTTTACCGATCCTGTTCCCTGAGGTGCCGCTCTATCTATTTCAGTTATAATA
>CAYOTE010000052.1:0-2450 GCA_964406785.1 uncultured Clostridia bacterium | reverse complement strand
AGTTGACAGGGCTGAGTCCACCTTTAAAATACGGACCAACAGGTGATACAAAAATTGAAAACATATACTCAGATGCCGGCTTGACACCTAAATTATCTCCAATACCCATTAACAACGGTCTTAAATATAATGCAGCACCACTACCATATGGAGGAACCCATTTTAAATTTTCTTTAACTACTTTCTTACACGCATCGACAAACATATCTATTGGTATTTGTGGCATCAATATTCTCTTTGCACTTCTGTTCATTCTCTTTGCATTTTCATCCGGTCTAAAAAGTAACACTCTGCCGTCTTTAGACTTAAAAGCCTTTAAACCTTCAAAACAACTTTGACCATAATGCAAAACGGTTGAAGCTTCACTAATAGTTATTCTGTTGTCTGAAACAAGAGCACCCTCTCCCCATTTCCCGTTTTTCCACTTAGCTAAATATCTTTTCTCAGTTTTTATATAATTAAATCCGAGCTCTTTCCATTTGATATCTTCCATCCATACCTCCTATATAATAAAACACTGTACTTTATAATAACCATTAATTACTTTTGTGTCAAGATATAAATCTCTGCTAAAAATATCATCGAAACTTACTGCTATGCTAAATAAGCTTGTTTTAATTGCGTTAAATTAAATAATCTCACTGCAAAATATTTCACATATTAATTTATAGCAATTGTTTTTATTTTCATAAAAAATGCTCATAATCTTTCACTACAATTTTGATGAAAAGTTTAAGTTTAAATAATTATTTAACGGTAAAATTATTCTTACCTATAAGTTTTCCGTCCATATATATCGAAACTGTATATTTCCCGGGTTTCCACTTACCCTTATCTTTCCACCCCATACCCGTTGTATATATAAAACTTGATAAATCTTTTTTTTGCTGAATTTTTTTTTGTTTTGTTTTATAAATAAATTTTGTGTTAAAATTTTTATATTCGATAAATATTTCTGTGGTGAAATCTTCAATCTTATAAAATTTATTCAAAAGCTTTGTTTCGGTAAATATATAATTAGTGTCGGCATTAGTAAAAGATTTATTGTAATTTCTTTTTATAGATTGTCCGGGTTTTCCTATTTTTCTGTTAAAAAACTTTATATAATCAATGTTGAATTTTATTTTTGTTGTTTTTCTAATACGTTCTTTTAGCTTTTCTATCTCTTTTTGTGCTACGAAAATAAATTTACCTGCCTTGTTTTTTTTTATATATTTTTCATAAGAGTTAATCGTACCGGTTATTTTTGCCTTTTCAAATGCGTTATTATCTTTTCCTGTCTCTTCTAATATTATTGCACTCTTTAAATCATCTAATCTTCTCTTTGCCTCTTTCCTGTATTTACCTATGGGAAAATTTTTCAAATATGTCTCATATCCGTAAACTTTATTTATAGATTTTGCCTTTTCATAAGCTTTTTTATCTCTCTTTATTTTTGCTTTTTTCTTTCTTTCTATTTCTTTCTTTTTTTCAATTGCAATTTTTTCTTCTTTTATTACCCTGTCAACCAATTCCTTAACTTCATCGGTTTCCATTATAAGAGCTGCAGACCTTAAGTTTTCATAAGCTTTTTTATAAGTTTTTTGTGCTAAATCTTCTTTAGCCGTATCAACAAGAAATTTATAATTCTCAAGCCTCTTTTTTTTAATTTCATCTTCTTTTTGGTTTTTTATTTTATTTTCCAAATCTTGAATTTTTTTTGAGTTTAATATTTTTTTTGCAAGATTTGTCTTTTCAAGTGCCATATCAAAATTGTTTTTAGATAAATACTCCTCAGCTATAATCATATATCTGTTCACTTGATCACTCTTTTTTTTCTCTTCCGTTTTTAATTTCTCTTTTAACACCCTATCAGCTTCTTTTTTTTTCTCTAACTTTGAGGAATCTTTTATTATCTCGTTTTTTGCAATATTTCCAAACGTATTCTTAGAACTGTCATTTGAACTCTTATACACAAAAATAAAATAGGCAACAACAAATATTGCAAGAAAAACAACCATAAAAAATAATTTTAAACTACTGGTTGAAACATCGCCTTCCAACTCATCTTTATCTATTATATTATAGTTATTATTAGCATCTGATTCAACATCATTATCATTAAATATCCAATCGTCATTATTTTTTCTTTTCTCAACTGCATTATCATTATTTCTCGACAATTCAAATTTTTTCTGCAAAGGATTCATCACAGCCAAAAGTTCTTCATTATCACTTATCCTTTTATTTTTATTTTTAGACATCATTTTATTAATAAAAGGTTGAATAACTTCTAACTTCTTAGGTAGAATAGGTATGGGGCTCTTTATATGTTTCACAAGCACGCCCGTTGCACTATCCGCCTTATATGGAACTTTACCGGTTAAAAGTTCATAATAAACAACACCCAAACTATAAAAATCGCTTCGTTTATCGATAGATTCACCCAAACACTGCTCTGGACTCATATA
>CAYOTE010000051.1:0-12017 GCA_964406785.1 uncultured Clostridia bacterium | reverse complement strand
TTTTATAAATATCATGTTAGTCTTTCCTGAAGATAAAACTAAAGAGAAAAAAAAGAATTTAAAAAGAGCCATTGCCGAGAACGTAGTTTTGATGAGTATATCGCAGACTAATTATTGGTTAAAATACTCCAATTGGATTGAAGATTGGCAATTTGAATTAACTTGGGCGGATCAAAAAAGAAAACTTATATATCTTGACGGCTATAAATTTGATTCAAACTGTTTTAGAACGAATTGGACACATGGTATTTCAGGAGCGGTGTATTATAATTTTGCGAGAGCAAATAACTTAAATGTATTTGAATCGTCGGTTTTCGCAACATTAACGTCTATTTACTGGGAAACAATTGTTGAATGGAGAGAGGTTATAAGTATTAATGATAATATTTTCACATCGTTTGGAGGTATAGGAATTGGAGAATCATTTTTTCAATTAGGATCGTACTTTGCCGGTAAAAGTGGTGTTGTAAATAAATGTGCCGAAATTATTACCAATCCTGTTTTAGCATTGAACAGATGGTTAGATAAAAATAAAAATTATACTTATTATAAACCCCAAAAACGAGATATGATGTTTTATGCAGGTAATTATTTTTCAATGAGTGATACGGGGAAACCGTATAAAAATGCACATCAATTTTTTGGATTTAGTTCGTCTCTGACATATTTACCAGAAATTAAAGAAAAAGGACATCTTGAGAAAATAATTAAAGGAACTATACTCAGTGATATGGGTTTTAGGTTTGAGATGAAGGATGGTGTTGTTGATGATATAACCGCCTATACGAGAAATGTTTATTTTGGAAAGTATCAGCATAAAATCACAAAATATCAAAAAAACAGTATAAAAGGTGTGGGTAGTCTTTATGGATTAATGTCGGGCTTTGATTTTTATAAAAAAAGAGCTATTGCAGATAATGACGATTGTCAACAGTATAAGTATATTGATGAATCTATGTATGTTAAAACGCCTACGGAATTTACGGATAAATTGGCTGTTCTAAATATGATAGGCGGTTATACCGAGCTTTTTTATTATTTTAATCATGGCAAAATTATCTATACGGGGATGTTCTCTATTGATTTCGGGCTTATTAATGCCTTTGCCTTAAATGAGTATTCTAAAACCGAGACAATTGCCTATACCAAGGCTACTCTGTATAATTACGGTTATTATTATGGGTTTGGATTTACTCTTAGTAGTGGTGTAAGTATTTCTTATAGAAGAGTAACTGTAAATTTAAAATATAAGTATCAAAAGTATAACTCGATTGACGGTGCCGATAGATTTCAGGATAAGATACTGCATGATTTTAATATCAAAGACAGTAAATCTGTTTTGAGGTTTAATATAGGGTATAAATTAGGACAGGTCCCGTTGGGTTTGAAATTAATGATAGAGTCTAAGTATAGAGAGGGAATAATTGAAGAAATTTCAAACAGAGAAAAAGAAACAAAGGCTTATGTAAGATTAGAAGTTTTTTTATAATTAATAGTGACCAAAATATACAAAGTATCCAATTAAAAAATAACTTTAACAAGAAGTATAAATTTCAGGAAATTATAGGTCATAATTTTTTTTGAATTATTTTTTGTATTATGTTACAGTTATTTTCTACATGACATCAGGAGAAAAGTATTATGAACGACAGGAACTTTTATTTAGGAAAGGAAGTAAAAAAAAACGGAAAGACCTTAAAAGAAGAAAAATTTTTATATGAGGCTGATAATTTAACTACTCATGCCATGGTTTTTGGGATGACAGGAAGTGGTAAGACAGGACTTTGTATTGATCTTATTGAAGAGGCCATAAGTGAAGAAATACCTCTTATATTAATTGACCCTAAGGGCGATTTAACCAACCTTAAGTTAATGTATCCTGATTTTAGTCCTAAAAACTTTGAAAAATGGGTATCCTTAACAGACGCTGAAAAAAGAGGAATGACAAAAATGGAATATGCACAGCATGAAAGTGAAAAGTGGATGAAAGGATTAGAGAGTTGGGATATTGATTCTAAAAAGGTAAAAAAGGTTAAAGATAAAGCTGATATTCATATTTATACACCCGGTTCATCGGCAGGCGAAAAAATAAGCATTCTTAACGGTTTTGCAAAGCCCGAAGAGAGTTTTGAAGATGATGAAGAAGGTATGATAGAAAAAATAAGGAATTCCGTTTCGGCACTTCTTTCACTTCTTGATGTTGAAAACGACCCCTTAAAAAGCAAACCCCATATATTAATCTCTAATATAATTGAACATTATTGGAGATTAGATAAGGGTATTTCTATTGAAGAATTAATAATAAATATTCAAAAACCTCCTATAAAAAAGCTTGGTGTTTTCGATATAGAACAACTGATTAATAAACAAGAAAGAGCTGAATTGGCATTTAACATTAATAATATAATTGCTTCATCGGGTTTTAGATATTGGTCATCAGGCACACCCTTATCAGCTGGTGAATTATTCAAGGTAAAAAAAGAAGGAACGGTTCCGGTAAATATTTTCTATATTGCTCATCTTCCTGAAAATGAAAGAATGTTTTTTGTCTCCCTATTATTAAATGAAATTGTATATTGGATAAGAAAACAATCAGGCTCAGGTAATTTAAAATATATTCTGTATATGGATGAAATCTTTGGATACTTACCTCCCTATCCTTTAAATCCACCATCCAAAAAGCCTCTGCTTCTTTTACTGAAACAGGCAAGAGCTTTTGGATTAGGAGTAATTTTAGCAACACAAAACCCTAAAGATGTTGACTATAAAGGCTTGACAAATATGGGTACATGGTTTGTCGGTAAATTACAGGCAGAGGGAGATAGGGAAAGAGTTTTGGAAGGTCTTGAGGGTATATCGGATAAATCGGGAAATACTCCGAATAGAAAAGAATTAAAAAATACTATAACATCTTTAAAAAAAAGAAGTTTTTTAATAAAAAATATTCATTCCGAAGGCTTAAAAGTATTCCAGACGAGATGGGCTATGTCATATCTTGTCGGACCGCTTACAAAAAATCAAATTAAATTATTTAATAAAAATGATAATAATAAATTACCTGAAGATAAAAAGGCTGAAAATATTATTGAAAAACTAAATAAAAGCAAACCGCATCTTCTCTCATATATGCCACAAGCACCCGTAGGTATTGAAAATTTATTTGACAATTCAAATAAGTCGGGGACATATTACACACCTAAGTTATATCTAAACGGGAAAATTATTTTTGATGAAAAGAACATAGGCTTATATTTAAGAAAGGACTTTTTTGCAATAGCTGAACTTTCAAAGATAATCAATTGGAAAAAGGCAAGTTTTAGTGAAGAGGCTCCAAACTTTGAAGAAGACAAGCTTGAAGATATAAACGAGTTTAAGCCATTTGATGTGATTTTAAATTATTCTACACTTAAAAATTATTTAAAAAATTTTAAAGATTTCATTTTTACTCAATTATCCATTAAGGTTTTTGTAAATAAAGAGTTGAATATAACATCGGAAGCCGATGAATCCGAAGAAGCATTTAAATTAAAATGCAGAAATATTGTTGACAAAATGATAGATAAGGAAATTGAAAGTATTAAAGAGAAATATTTAAGAAAAATTAATCGATTATTAGACAAAGCCGAACAGGAAGAACTTAGAATTGAAAAGCTTGAGACAGAGTATAAGTCAAAGAAAACGGAAGAGTTTGTATCGGCAGGTGAATCAATATTAGGCTTTTTATTGGGCAGTAAATCAAGAAGAGGATTATCCTCGGCAGCAAGAAGAAGAAGGGCTACATCCTCTGCAAAAAATAGAATTAAACTAAAAGAAAATAAATTGGAACAAATTAATAATGACATTCAGGATTTAAGAGAAGAGTTGGAAGATAAGGTAGCGGATATAGAAGATAATTTATTTGATAAGGCGGATATGATTGAAAAAAGAGAAATAAGACTTGAAAAAAACGATATAATCATATCTAATCACAATATCCTGTGGAAATTAATTTAGAGTTTTCTAACAGAAAGTGTGAATTGAAAAAATACTAAATGAAATTATACACTAAAGGGGTTTTTTGATGAAAAAAAATGTATTTAAAATTTTGTTTTCTTTATTATTAATTTTTATTATATTTACTTTAAATAATTGTAAGATAGTAGACAACATTTCCTTATCTGAAAAATATAATCTGGGTAATTTAGACCATCTTGGTATGAATTCTGAAATCTTAGCGGGTGCGTTTCAAAAGGCAGACGATTTAAACTTTGTTTACTCCATGATAGTAGAAAAAAACGGTCATGTAGCTGGTGAATATTACTTTAACGGATATAATCAAGACAGCTTTTTTAATATAAAATCTGTTTCAAAAAGTATTTTATCTGCCTTAGTTGGCATAGCATTAGAAAAGGGGCTTATAAAAAATCTTGATCAAAATATAGTCGATATTTTTCCCGATTATAAACAGTTTATTACAGATGACAGATTTAACAATATAACACTTCGTCATCTTTTAACTATGAGAGGGGGATTTAATGATGATAAAAGTATTTTTGCAAAAATTTTTAATTCCGATAATCCGTTAAAAACAATTTTTTCAGAGACTTTAGTATATAATCCGGGAGATAAAATGATATATTCCACTTCTCAAACACATTTACTGGGATGTGCTTTGGTAAGATTATTAAAAACAGATTTAAAGACGTTTGCTAATAAATATCTTTTTACTTCCTTAGGAATAACGGTTGATATGTGGAAAAAAGACTCACAGGGGAATTTTATTGGCGGTAATAATATGTACTTTCAAACAAGAGAATTGGCTATATTCGGGAGATTGTATATTAATAAAGGAATCTTTGCCAATAATTATATTGTCAGCGATAAGTGGGTAAAAAAATCTTTAGAAAATTCTTTACAAAGTGCCGATACAAGTTGGGGTGCTTTAACAAATATTGGGTATGGCTATCTATGGTGGCTTGGTAAAATAAGTGAATATGATGTTTTTAGTGCTATTGGATACGGAGGACAATTTATTTTATATATCCCGAAATTAGAACTTTTAGTAATTGTTAATAGCAAAAGCAATTTAGATTGGGATGTAGCAGATTCACATGAAAGGGCAATTCTTGGGATTATAAAAAACCATATAATCCCATCAGTTAATTAGAATTCTTTTAATCTGAAATTTTAATCAAAATTGTAGCGAAATGTTCAAGAAGTCTATTATAACAAGTTAAGCGATTGAGACAAATGAAACATAGTTGCACTCTTTTGAATGAAGACGATTGAGCTTAACGCAGTTAGAATGGGCTTATTGGGCATTGTAGTAGGTTTTGATGAAAATTTTAGATTTAATACTTAAATTGATATTTTTTTTGTAACGGATGTTTGGGTTTTATCCCCATGAATTTTGATGAAGAGCTTTAATTATTTTGTCTGTTTTTTTAACAGGGTGAATCAAGTCCGGCAACACAAATCATAAATAATTAATTTGTGTTGCCGTAATTGATTGTACTTCTATTTGTATAAATTACTTCTTTTTCCAGTTTAATGCACCGGTCGGACATTCTTCGATACAGGCTCCGCATTCGGTACAACTGAGTGGTAATACATTGCCAAAGGCTGTTCCAACTATTGCCTCATAACCTCTGTTTTTGAAGTCTAAGAGTGATAGGTTGATAACTTCTTTACATACTTTTACGCATTTTCCACATTTAATACATTTCATCCTATCGTGTATAATATCGGGATGTCTGTTATCGTAACCCGACATGTATTTTTCACCCGTTATAGCACCATAAGAGGCTTTGTAATCTTCGGAATACTGTTTTAACGAACAGTCTGATTTAGCTGTACAGGAACATTCAAAGCATCGTTCCCCTTCCTCTGCTATTTCTTCTGCCGTAAATGTTGCCGCAACTTCGTTAAAAGTATTCTTCCTCTCATCCAATGGTATGACTCTTTGTTTAATGCGTTTACTGTCAACCGGCTCGTTTAGATAAACCAAGTCATCTTTTTTTAGAGAAGACCAATGTCCCTTACTGACGTTGATTGTATAAGGTATTTTATACTCTTCATTTTTAAAATAAGCCTCTATTGACATAGCTACTATTCGTCCTTGTGTAACAGCCTCTACAACTGTAGCAGGACCGCTTACACAATCGCCCGCTCCGAACAGATTGCCACTGATTTTTAAATTACTCTCGTCTGCGTCGGCATTTCCCCAACGATTAGTTTTAATGTTTTCCGGTAAATCTGTTTTTTGACCTATTGCCGCAATAACCGTATCCGCTTCAATTGTAAATTCACTTCCCGCTATTGGTATTGGTCTTCGTCTTCCTGATGCGTCTGGTGCTCCAAGTTCCATCTTCAAAGCTGTAAGCTTCAATTTACCATTTTTTTCTTTTTCTAATTTAACGGGGGCAACCAGAAATTTAAAAATTACACCTTCCTCTTTTGCCTCTTCAATCTCAATCTGTTCTGCCGGCATTTCTTTCTCGGTTCTCCTATAAAAGCAATAAACCTTATTTTTACCCTTTCCTAATCTAACTGAGGTTCTAAGACAATCCATTGCGGTATTACCACCACCAACGACAATAGTTGTCTTAGGACTGTCTCCGCTCCAACCGTTTTCTGCAATTTTATCCAACCATTCTATTCCTTTTTCTGCAAAATCTTCTCCCTCAACACGCATTGAAGAGGCAGTTTGTGAGCCGACAGCTACAACTACGGCATCATACTCTTTTTGTAGTTTATCAACCGTTGTATCTTTACCAATTTCTACGCCTGTTTTTATCTCTATTCCCATCTTTGCAAAATGAGCCGTTTCAATATCCAAGACGTTTTTTGGAAGTCTGTATTCCGGTATTCCGTAACGAAGCATACCGCCCAGTTTGTCCTTTCTTTCAAGTACAATAGTTTTAATCCCTGATAGTCTTAAATAATAGGCAGTGGCAAGTCCGGCAGGTCCACCTCCGATTATAGCAACCTCTTTATCTGTCAACGGAGGTAATTCCTCCATATACTCTTCATAATGAACATCAGCGGATAGTCTCTTGAAATCGTTAATTGCTACCGGTTCTCCGTCATAGGCATTGCGACGACAATCAGTTTCACAAAATCTTGGACATACTCTTCCGATGGACATAGGTAGGGGGATTCTTTCTTTTATTATTTTTAATGATTCTAAGAAATTACCGTTCTTAGCTTCTCTAACGTATTCTTCCACCTTAGCGTGAGCTGGACAAGCAATTGTACACGGTGCTTCACAATCACCGTCATGTTCAGATAAGAGTAGGTTTAATGCTGTTTTACGAATATCTTTAACCTCATCTGAAAAAGCTTCAATTGCTTGACCGTCATAGGGTACTGACGAGCAAGATGGCAAAAATCTACCACTCTTTTTATCTTTTATAACGCAAACGAAACAACTTGTTGTATGGCTCAATTTTTCCGAATGGCATAAGGTTGGTATGGAAATATTATTTTCTTTTGCTATATTTAAAATAGTCTGGTCTTTTTTACCGAATATTTCCTTGCCATCTATAATTAGTTTTATTTTATCCATGATAACCTTCTCCTCCACCAATTCTGTTAATAGTATTTTTTGGACAGACTTCTATACAAGAATTACATCTCGTACAGATATTATTGTCAATTACAAAATCATCACTTATTGCATTGACGGGGCAATTTTTGATACATAAACCGCATTTAATACAGTCTGATTTATCAATTTCAATGTCAATTAACGCATTACATGAAAGTGACGGACATTTTTTATCATTAACATGTGCAAGATATTCATCTTTAAAATAACGAATTGTTGATAGCACGGGATTCGGGGCTGTTTGTCCAAGCCCGCAAAGGGATGCTTTTTTTACCTTATCGCCCATATCAATTAAAAAATCAATATCGCTTTCCTTGCCGTCACCCTGTGTAATTCTCTCTAAAGTTTCAAACATTCTCTTAGTACCTATTCTGCAAAAGGTACACTTACCGCAGGATTCTTCGTGTGTGAAATCAAGAAAATATCTTGCTGTTTCCACCATACATCTCTCTTTACCAATTATAATCATTCCGCCGGAACCCATAATGGCACCAAGAGCTTTCAATGAATCATAATCAACCGGAGTATCAAAAAGTTCAACAGGGATACAGCCACCTGACGGTCCACCTGTTTGTACTGCCTTAACTTCTTTAGGATCTGCACCGCCAATATCAAATACAATTTCCTTTATTGTAATACCCATGGGAACTTCAATGAGTCCGGGATATTTTAAATCGCCAGCCAGAGCAAATATTTTTGAACCCTTACTTCCCTCTGTGCCGATAGATGAATATTTCTCACTACCTTCGCTTAGGATAAGAGGTATATTTCCGAATGTTTCAACATTATTTATTAATGTTGGATAATCAAACCATCCCTTGTCCGTAGGATATGGAGGTCTGAAATTAGGCATACCTCTCTTTCCTTCAAGGGAGGCAATCATTGCAGTCTCTTCACCACAAACAAATGCACCTGCTCCCTCTTTAATATCCACGTCAATTTCTCTATTATCAATTAAATTTAATTTTTTTTCTTTAATTTGAGTTAAGGCAATGTTTAAGTTTTTTATAGCGAGCGGATACTCTGCTCTACAATAAATAAATAATTTTGTTGCCCCTGTTGCATAGGCTCCGATTAACATTCCCTCTAAAACTTGAAAGGGAACGGATTCCATTAATGACCTATCCATAAAGGCACCCGGATCACCCTCATCGGCATTACAAATCATAATTTTTTCTTTGGAGTTTTTAGCTAATAAAAAGCCCCACTTTAAACCGGTAGGAAATCCACCGCCGCCTCGACCTCTTAGCCCTGATTTTTTTACCTCTTCGACAACTTCTTCGGGAGATAATTTAAGTGCTTTTTCCAAGCCTTTAAATCCGTCATTATCAATATACTCTTGAATCTTAACCGGATTTATTTTCCCCGCTAATTTTGTTACCTTTAAAATTTCCTTATCGGAACGTTCCTTTCTAAATTGTAATCTGTTTTTTCCGTCATTATCCAAGACATCTTTTAATAATGCCTCATCGGGTTTTACATTGCCATAGAAGTATGAACCCTTATCGGTTTCAACTTCAACCAAGGGCTCTGCGTAACAATGTCCGATACATCCAACACCCTCTATTGTAATATCCTTTATGTTCTCTTTCAGATAATCAAAGACAGGTTCTGCACCGGCTGCAAGCCCACAAGAACCAACACCAACTTTAATTCTTTTTATCATGATTGGCTCCTTTTTTTTTATATTCTCTAATGATTTTTAATGTAGCCTTACGATCCAGTTTACCAAAGACCTTCCCGTTTATACTCATAACAGGTGCTAAACTACAACATCCTAAACAGGCAACAGTTGATAAAGAAAATACTCCGTCCTTATCAGTCTCTCCGTTTCCAATTCCTAATTCCGATGCAATCCAATCCAAAATTTTTGTAGAGCCTTTAATATGACAGGCTGTACCGTCACAAACGGTAACAACATTATCGCCGGGTTTTTTACGTTTAAATTGTGCATAAAAAGACAAAACACCTTCTACTTCCACCTGTGGAATTTTAAAATAATTACTACAGGCAATAATTGCCTCATCAGAAATATAGCGTTCGTTCTTTTGAATTAATTGCAAGCCTTTAATTAAATTGCTCTTTTCTAATTCTATTTCCTTTAGATAAGTGAAATTATCCATAAATACCTCCATTTTCTTATTTGTGTGCTGAATGCAAATTACTTTTTTTAGAAGCCGATATAAAATATGAGCTTGAATATATTTGAGTAAATTGTAATAACCTAATATAATTAAATTGACTTAACAGGTACGATAATCGTTTAATGTAAATGAACTTATTAAGCGTATAACTCGTACCGATTCTTAATGATTTGCTAAAATAACGTACGAGATATGATAAAATTGCCTGCGAAAAATTAAATAATTTATAAAAATTAAAATAGCCTGTAATCATTTCGAAATATTACCATAACGGAGAGAAAATTGCAAAAATACTCGCTCCTGAATTTTTAATCAAAACTTACTGCAATGCCCAATATGCTCGTTCTAACTGCGTTAAGCTCAATCGCCACATTGCAAAATAGTTATACTATTCTTCATTTAGCTCAATTGCTTAACTTGTTATAATAAGCATCTTGGACATTTCGCTACAATTTTGATGAAAATTTCAGACCGCTTTTGAATTGTTACTAAATAATAAAATAGATGTTTTTAAGATTTAAAAGAGTAGATGTTTTTTGTTTCTATGTTAATGATTTTAAATCCTAATAGTACTTCCTGAGCTGCAAATATGATGCCGACGAGCACGGATAATATAGCTATAATAAAGAGCACCAAGGAAATAATTGTAAGAATTAGACTTTTACCGTAGAACAAATAAATTCCCAATGAAAAAATTGAGAAGATAAACATGGCAATTCCTATTGTGTATAACCATACGGCATTTCTTATTAATTTCATCCTATCTATAAGCAAGGGCATTTGCTTTAATATACAGTCTATACGTTCTTGGTCTTTTTCTTGCAACTCTCTAAACTCATTATTCAATATTCTAATTCTATTAACTACGAGTGAATATTTATTATTCATTCCAAGCAATAAAAGTCCGCATGCTGAAATCATAATACTCGGCGATAACATCCCCTTTATTATTCCTATTATTGTATCATTCATATTTTACCTCATGTGATTTATTTTGATGTGTATTCTTTTACTTTCAAATTTATTTTAATATACTGTCTTCCGCATTTTTTACATTTTGTCTTTGTTTCGGAATGACTGTCATCCTTTGCGAAATTTAATTTTTCTCCACAGACACATACCCAACTCTTTACTTTAGCCGGAGTACCAACCATGAGAGCATAGCTTGGGACATCCTTTGTTATAACTGCACCTGCGGCAATAAATGCGTATTCTCCAATTGTATTACCACATACGATTGTTGCATTAGCACCAATTGAAACACCACGTTTGACAGATGTTTTAAGGTAGAACTTAGAACCTTTTTGAGGAAATTCAGCTCTTGGGTTCAATATGTTTGTAAAAACCATTGAAGGACCACAGAAAACGTAATCTTCCAATTCTACGCCCTCATATACGGATACGTTATTCTGTATTTTGACAAAATTACCGATTTTAACATTATTACCTATGTTGACGTTTTGTCCTATTGAGCAATTTTGTCCTATCTTTGCTCCCTGTTGGATATGTGAAAAATGCCATATTTTTGTATTTGCTCCTATTTCTACATCATCGTCAATATAGCTGCTCTTATGAACAAAATAATTGTCTGTTCCCAATATATTTCTCCTATTGCCAATTTATATAAGCTAAATCTATTATTAACTTTTTACCGTATTATAACTTTTCTCTCTCAATTTGTAAATTTTTTCTATGATTTCAACAACTTTTAATCCTTCCATTGCATTAGTCGTAATTGTTGTGCGACCGTTTAAGGTATCTACAACATTTTGAATAATATAGTGGTGATTTGCAGCAGAGCCCTTATAGCCGTTGTATTCGTTTGCAGGATTTGATTCTTCAAGCTTTGGCATATCATAATCTTTAATATTACATTGCACAACCTCGTTCATGTATTGCCCACCGATTTTTACACTTCCGTTTTTTCCTATAATAGTCATACTGCTTTCTAAATTTGATTCCCATACGGCTGTAGAGTAATTTATATTTCCCATTCCGCCGTTTACAAAGTCAAATAAGATAAGTCCTGAATCTTCAAACTCAGTAAGTTCTTTATGAGTAAAATCATTAAATTTACCTTTAATGTTTTTTATATCGCCGAATAACCAATACATTATATCAACAAAATGCGAAAATTGAGTAAATAGAGTTCCTCCGTCGTATTTATCAGTACCCTTCCAACTACCTTTTTTGTAGTATCTTTTGTCTCTATTCCAAAAACAATTTATTTGAACGATAAATATTTCTCCCAATATTTTTTTGTCAATTATATCTTTTATCCATAC
>CAYOTE010000050.1:10317-12186 GCA_964406785.1 uncultured Clostridia bacterium | reverse complement strand
TAAAGGAGCGTAAAGTATCTTTGGTCTTAACAGGTGCTATGGGATTACTTGATGATAATTTTATTACTAAAAAAGGCATATTTCTTAATAGAAAAAGAACTGCTTATTCTATAACTTACAGTTTGTCAAATGAAAAATTAAAAAAAATAAAAACCATTACATTGGTAAAACACAAAACTGGCGACTCATATTTTCCCTGTTCAAATGATATGCTCACATTCAATAATAGATTATTTATAGTAAATCGAGCTAAGGGCTTTTATTTTGATATCTTTGATAAGGACGGAAATTTTATTTATAATATTGTCAAGAATATAAGAAAGGTTAAAACCAAAAAAGAACATATTTTGCAAAAGGACAAAATAGTATTATTCAGAGTAGGTAAAAAGATGTACAAAGAGTGGAAAGCAGCATCTACGCCGGCAAATACACATAAACCGCCTAAGTATTTACCCGACGTTTTTCATTTTTGGGTAAATAGTAATAAAATATATGTTGCAACTTATGATATTAAAGAGAATAAGGAGAAGTATATAATTATGGATTTAAAGGGCAAAATAATAAAAATAATATATTTACCGCTATTAATCTATACAGATATATCTACATTCTACGATAATAAATTTTATTATTTTAAGGACAACGGGAAAAACGAGACTTGGGATTTATATTCGATACAGCTTTAAACAAAATGAGTATAATAGAATTGTTGTAAAAAGAACCTTCGAGGGGAAGAGATTTTCCCCTCCGAATTGATTGATTATTTTATTTATTCTATTTATAGTTTACTATTTTTTCTTTCCTTGATCTGCAAAGTCATAAGCATTTTTTAAAATTCCGGTTACACTTGCGAGATCTGCAACATTTGTCGGAACTATCATTGAGTTAGACTCCTTAGCAAGTTTACCGAATGATTCAATCCAATCAGTTGCTATTCTTAAACTTACCGCTTCTTTACCACCGGGTTGTTTTATTGCCAGACCAATTTCTTTAATTCCCTGAGCTGTTGCCGTGGCTACTTCGAGAATTGCCGTTGCCCTACCCTTAGCCTCGTTTTCAAGCTTCATTCTCTCACCTTCGGATAACTTTATTGCCTCCTGTTTAATACCGTCAGCTCTGTTAATTTTTGCCTGCCTGTCTCCCTCTGATAGTGCAATTTGTTGACGTTTTTCTCTCTCTGCTCTCATCTGTTTTTCCATTGCCTCTCTAATCGTTGCAGGAGTCTCGATATTCTTAATTTCATACCTTGTAACCTTAATACCCCAAGGATCCGAAGCCTCGTCAACAGCACTTACAATTTGATTATTTATATTATCTCTTGACTCAAATGTAACATCCAAGTCAATTTTACCAATTTCAGAACGCATAGTAGTCTGAGCTAACTGAGTAATGGCAAATTGATAATTTCTAATTCCGTAGCTTGCCTTCACCGGATCAACAACACGCATATACAATACACCGTCAATTTCAACTGAAATATTATCCTTGGTAATACAATTTTGAGGCGGTACATCTACGGCTACCTCTTTAAGTGTATGCTTATAAGCTATTCTATCAATAAAAGGTAGCAAAATATGAAATCCTGCATTCAAAGTTTTACTGTATTTTCCCAATCTTTCAATAACAAATGCCATTCTATTCGGAATTATCTTTGCCGTTTTAAAAATCGTTACAATTATCAATAAAGCTATAACCCCTACAACAAATAACGGTGCAAAATTTTCATCGCCTCTTCTTCCTGCTGCCATTAAAGAGCACAGTGGTAATAAGGTTAATAAAACAAATAATAATTTTTTCATCTTTCCTCCTTTATTTATATTATTTTTTTTTTACAATAATTGTCAAATTCTCTCTTCCGACTATCTCAAC
>CAYOTE010000050.1:0-10307 GCA_964406785.1 uncultured Clostridia bacterium | reverse complement strand
TCAACGCTTTCTCCCGGTGAAAGAACCGTGTCTGCCTTTGCCTCCCATATTGTCCCCTGATATTTCACCTTACCTCCTATTACACTAGGCTCTATCAGCTCTACAACAGGCACCATCATACCAACATCAACATTAAAATCTCCATAATTCTCGGCACCGGTTTCCTTACCCGCAAATATCTTCGTAAAATACTTCCTTAAAAAAATAATAGATAAAACCGAAGATACGGAAAATATTATCACTTGACCAACAATGGAAACAGTAACCACGGATATTATAAGAGCTGTTATGATAGCTCCAACACCAAAAAACGCAATTACCAATCCCGGAATAATGAATTCAAGAAAAATAAATCCTACCCCCACCAAAAACCATATAACATTCATCGAAATTCCTAATAAACTTTCCATATATCACTCCTTTTTACCTTTGTAACCCATCTTAATGTTATTATAATACAAACACTAAGTTAAGTTATATTTTTTTTATATTTTTTTACAATATTTTTAATTACTACCGATTTGTCGTTCGTATTATTTCTTTGCGAATAGAACATTAGATTCAACATTAACACAATAAGAACAAGTGTAAATATAATTAATTTTTTAATTTCTTTTCTCCCCTACTTTCTTTTCCTACTAACTTATCATTAAATTTTTTAATTTCTTTAAACATATCTTCAACAGAAAAACCAAGTTTTGAACTTCGAGATATATATTCTTCCGTAATCTTTTGAAAAAGTTCAGCTTTTTTTGATTTTTTATCCTTACATTCACAATTAACAAAATACCCAAGCCCTGCTTTAGAATATATAAAGCCCTCAACATCCAATTGATAATACACCTTAACTATTGTATTGGGATTTACCTTTAAATTTTTTGCGAGTGTTCTTATTGGTAAGAGCCTGTCTCCTTTTTTTAAATATCCTGATAAGATAGCAACCTGTATTCCCTGCTTAATCTGTTCATAAACAGGAATTGCTGACTTAGAGTCAATCTTAATATCTAATCTGTTTGCTAAATTATCCATTTTTTCTCCGTATCATAGTTGTAGTACAATAATTCCTTTTTGTCAATAAAAAAATAAAAAAAATCATTTTTTTCATTTTAGGAAATTTTTCAAATTTGTAAAAACCTTATTTTGATATTATAATATAATTATAATGAGTAATGACAGGGATAAACTTATTGACAGGGCATTGGAAGAAATAGCTAATGTCAGTCGGGATACATTTAGTAATGTAAGTATAACAAAATTACCTTCATATGAGGGTGAGTTTTCGAACTTTCCCGAAGAACTTTCCAAAGATGTCGTTAACGTATTTAAAGAAAGAGGTATTGTAAAAGTTTATTCTCATCAAAAAGAGGCCATTAAAAAAGTTCTAAATGATAAAAACATTGTTGTTGCAACACCAACGGCATCAGGTAAAACACTTATTTATAATAGTTTAAGTCTTAACGCCCTAAGTAAGAACAAATCTTCCAAATCCTTATACCTCTTCCCGACAAAAGCCTTAGCTCAAGATCAACTCTCCGAATTACTTGAATTAAATAATTTACTCGGAGACAAAGTGGGACTATTCACATATGACGGAGATACACCGCAAAGCACAAGAAAAGCCATAAGAAAACAGGCTCAAATTGTTATATCAAACCCCTATATGCTTCACTCGGGAATACTGCCTCATCATACAAAGTGGATTAATTTATTTGAAAATTTGGAGTATATTATTATTGATGAGTTACATTCCTATACGGGTGTTTTCGGCTCTCATATGGCAAATGTTATGAGACGATTGAAAAGAATTTGTAATTTTTACGGTTCAAAGCCTAAATTTATTATGTCATCAGCCACCATCTCAAACCCTAAAGAATTGGCAGAAATGATTACATCCGAAAAAGTTGAATTAATCGATAAAAGCGGTGCTCCAAGGGGCGAGAAGTATCTTGTCTTTTTTAATCCTCCGGTCGTAAACAAACAATTAGGCATAAGACGTTCCTATCTCAGTGTAGCAAGACAGGTATCTAATATATTATTAAAAAACGATTTACAAATTATTACCTTTGCCAATACAAGATTAAATACAGAAATCCTTGTTAAATATTTAAAGAATGACTTTGAAAAAAAAGTTACCGATAATGGAAAGATAAGAGGATATAGAGGTGGTTACCTGCCTAAGAAACGTAGAGAAATAGAGAAGGGACTAAGGAAGGGGAATATTAAGGCTGTTGTCTCAACAAATGCCCTTGAATTAGGTATTGATATCGGTTCACTTGACGGTGCTGTTCTTGCCGGCTATCCGGGTTCAATAGCCTCAACATGGCAAAGGCTTGGAAGAGCGGGAAGGAGGGACGGTAAATCAATAGGAGTACTCGTATCTTCTTCAAGTCCGATAAATCAATTTATATTTAATCATCCTGAATACTTCTCTCAAAAATCACCCGAAACAGGAAGAATTAATCCTGATAATATGACAATTCTCATTGATCATATTAAATGTGCTGCCTATGAATTGCCATTTATAAAAGGAGAACACTACGGGAATGAAGACTTGGAAGAAATATTAAAATATTTATCAGACAATAATATACTTTTTTTAAAGGGCAATAAGTGGTTTTGGACAACGGAAGGATACCCTGCTGATGCAGTGAGCATTAATAGAATTTCCTCCGATAATTTCATTGTTATAGATAGAACAGGAGAAGAGAAAGTAATAGCCGAAGTTGGTTTTTCATCGGCGTTGGAAACATTACACCCGAAGGCAATATATATTCTTGAGGGTGAGCAGTATATTGTAGAAGAGATGGATTACGATAATAGAAAGGCATTTGTAAAAGAATCGGATTCGGATTATTATACGGATGCTGTTTCTCATACAAAGATATCCGTATTAGATTCATTTGATAGTACTCAAAAAAATAATTATTACTACTCATATGGAGATACACATGTATATACACAGGTTGTAGGATTTAAAAAGATAAAATTCTTCACCAATGAAAATATTGGTGCAGGAGATTTACAATTACCTCAACAGGAGATGCATACTACCTCTTTTTGGTTAACAATAAAAAGAGAATTATTGGACGGAATTGAAATATCAACTGAAGAAAAGGTAGAAGCAGTTGCCGGTATAGCATACTTAATGAGGCATATTGCAGCTGTTTTTCTTATGTGTGATACAAATGATATCGGGTATGCCGTCGAGGATAATATAACAAAATCGGATATTCATATTAACGGGATAAAGAAGAAAGTAGTCAAGACTGACATAAGCCCGACTAACGATTTAGTTGAATTTGAGCCCAATATATATATATACGATAATTACCCCAACGGAATAGGCTTCTCTGAAATGCTTTATGAAAAAATAGAAGAAATTTTAAATCAGACTATTCAGGTTATAGAAACGTGTGAATGTAAGGATGGTTGTCCCTCCTGTATAGGGCCTCCTATAAAACGTGATAGTAAAACAAAACTTGCCGCAAAGTTTATATTAAACAGTCTCTTAGGTAAGATTTATAATTAAAAAGATTATAATGGTAGGAGACATGATAAAAGATACGGTAAAAAATAAGATAAAAGGTGAAATGAAATGAAAAAGATATTATTTTTAATTTTATTGTTCTCTTTACCCCTGTTGACAAAAGCTGAAATGATTCACGATTTCAGAAATACCCATTGGGGTATGTCAAGAGATGAGGTAAAAAAAATAGAAAAAACATCTTCGCTTAATAAATTCGGCGGGACTTTTTATTATGTCGGAGAGATTTTTAATCTTAAATCAATAATTATTTACGTTTTTAATAAAAACAATAAGCTTAAAAAAGGCACATATATAATCAAACAACCGCATACGGTTAAAGATGACTATATTATTGACTACTATTATATTTTAAAGAAACTAAAACAAAAGTATGGAAAACCTGCCAACGAGAATATTTTTAAAAACAAAAAATCACTTAAAGCTGAAACTCAAGGTATGGCTATAAGCTTGGGTAAATTAAGTTATCAAACATTCTGGAATCTAAAAAAAACGATTATACTATTAAAGTTAAATGGGAATAAAGGAAATATAAATCTTTCAATTTCATATGTTGCAAAAAAATGAACACAGTAAAACGGTAGATACAATAAATCTTATCAATTAAACCTTGTCTCGATTAATTGGCATTGTCATACACCTGCAACCGCCACCACCTCTTGAAAGTTCCGAGCCGTTTATGGTTATTACTGCCTTTTTAAAGGAGTCTATATTTTTTTTATCTTCAATTATTTCTTTTGCTTTAATTACTTCAAAGCCTTCTTTATTTAATGCCTCAATAGTATATTGGTTTCTTCCGTATCCAAGAATCTTACCGGGAGCTATTGCAAAAAAGTTAGCACCACTATGCCACTGTTCTCTCTCCTGCACCCAACTATCCGTCTTACCGCCACAGAGAATAGGCTTTAAGTCCATACCTAATTTTTTTAAAACAAGAAGGAGGTCTTTTTCCTCTCTTATAAAATTAACCTTACCATTTTCAATTGATATGTGTACTGTCGCATATCTATTAGTTTTAAGTATAAGAGGCTCAAAAACCATACATGAATCTTTATCTAAAAGTGTAAAAACCATGTCAAGATGAATAAAAGATTCCGGCTTTTTCGGTATTTCCTGAATAATAATATTCATTGTCTTTTTCTCATTTTTATACTTCTCAATAAGATAATCAACACCCTCGGCTGTTGTACGTGCACCAATTCCTATCAAGAGAATATCCTCTCTCGCAACTAAAACATCCCCACCTTCAATCGTTATTTTACTCTCTTCTTTACAACTTTTCAAAGGATTAATCGTTTTAGCATTAAAAACCGGATGAAAGTCAAGTATTGTTTCCATTATTAAAGCTTCTCTCCTTCTGACCTTATTTGCCATTCTCCCTATTAAGACTTCTTGATTTATTGACATTGAAGCATCACGCATAAAGAAAAAATTATGCAAAGGTGGTAAAGAATATCTATCATGGCTTAAAAATTTAGATAAATTGTCCTTTTGCATAACCACGCCCGTTATCAATTGAGAGGATAAAGATTTTTCATCTAAACGCAAAAGTTCTTCTCGTATATTATAAGGAGTATCGTGATCACATAGCTTATTAACAAATGTATCCCTAACTTTTTCGTTTTTTAATACACTTTCAAACAATTCGGCCAATTGGAATACTTTTGTTACCTTTTTTAATACAGCACTAAATCCATCATATTCCTTCCTAGCTATTGTAAGATTTAATATATCACTATACAGTGCCTTTTCTGCATTACCGGGTGTCATATTCTCTACCTCTTTACCCGGAGCATGAATAATAACACCGTTTAATTTTCCAATTTCACTTGTTACATTTACTTTATATTTCATTTTTTTTATTACACCTAAATTAGCTATATTTTTCAATAGTGGTAAATTCACACATACATCTAATAACCTTTATTATTTTTTAAGAGCTTGTACTAATTTCTTTAAATACTATATGTATTTTAGCAACAATATCATTTGGCTTAAATGGTTTTGTCATATAAAAAAGAGCACCAAGTTCCAAACCCATTTCCACCATATTTTCGTTTTTTTCAGCACTTAAAATTAAGATAGGCGTCTTTATATTTTTAGCCCTCATTTCCAATAGGACTTCCTTGCCTGACATAACAGGCATTTGTATATCAAGAATTATAAGGTCAAAAGTTTCTTTCTCCAAAATATATAAACCTACTTTACCGTTATTTGCCGTTTGAACAAGATAATTATTTTTTGTTAAGTAAAAATCTAAAATTTTTCTTAAAGTAGGAGAATCATCAATTACAAGAATCTTCCTTTTCACTTTAATCCATCTTATCCTTAGTTATAATATTATCAAATTTTTCACTTTCAAGTTCATTATAATATTGATAACCCGTTCCCGAAGGTATGAGTCTTCCCATTGTAACGTTCTCTTTTATTCCAACCAAGGTATCCTCTTTACCGGCTATTGCCGCATTTGTTAATACTCTTGTCGTTTCCTGAAAGGCAGCGGCAGATATAAAACTATCATACGCTAAAGCAGCTCTTGAAATAGGCAATAAGGCAGGTTTAGCCCTGGCAGGTGAACCACCGTTAGCCTCCACATTTCTATTTTCTTCTTCAAATCTCCACTTTTCAATAACCTCATCAGGAATAAAGTTAGTATCACCGGACGATTCAATTCGCCTCCACTTTATCATCTGTCTTATTATAATCTCAATATGTTTATCATTTATTTCAACACCCTGTAATCGATAAACCTCTTGTACCTCTTTTAAGAGATAAGCTGCCAGTTTATGCTCCCCTAATACATTTAATATATCAGCCGGATCTAAAGGACCGTCAGTAAGCGGAGTTCCCGCATATATTCTGTCTCCGTCACCAACAATAATATGAGCTCCTCTCGGGATATTATGTTCATCCGGTTTTACTAACTCATCAACCGGTCTGATTAATAATTTTTGAGAACCCTTCTGTAATTTACCAAACTCTACTATTCCATCAATCTGTGCCATCTTTGCCGGTACTTTTGGCTTTCTTGCTTCAAACAATTCCGTTACTCTCGGCAAACCACCGGTAATATCCTTTGTCTTTGCAAATTCTGACGGTATCTTCGCCAATACATCACCAGCTTTGACTTCATCTCCGTCTTTAATTTCCGAAAGATGAGCATTAACAGGTAATAGGTATTTTTTTTTCTTTTTATTTGTAACCTTATCTCTAATCAATACATGAGGTTGAATTTCATCTCTTAATTTTTCATCCTTTACATCAACAATAATTCTTGTGATTTTTTTACTTTGTTCGTCTCTATCTTCAATATATGATATTGATTCCTGTAAATCCCTGATTTCAATAATACCACTTTCACTTGCCAGAATTGAATTTGCATAAGGATCCCATTGGACAAGCAAATCACCCTTTTTAACAAGAACATCGTCTTCAACCATAATAGTCGAACCGTAAGCAACAGGATAAATTGCTCTTTCTCTTCCATTCATGTCCGAGATTTGAATAGCACCTGTTCTATTCATAGTTATCAAGGATTTATTTCTATCTTTAATAAAGTCCAAACCGATAAAAGAGACCTTCCCCTCATAAGATGTATATAATTTAGTCTGACTTTCCGCACCCGAAGCGACACCACCAATATGAAAAGTTCTCATCGTCAGCTGTGTACCGGGTTCTCCGATTGACTGTGCCGCAATTACACCAACGGCCTCGCCAAGATCAATAATTTTTCCAGTTGAAAGATTTCTACCATAACATTTCTGACATACACCGGCTCTTGTTTCACAGGTCAATGCAGATCTTATCTTAATCTTTAATATACCGGAATCAACAATCTCCTTCGCCTTATATTCATCAATAACCTCGCCTGCTTCAAAAATAACTTTTTCAGGATTATTAGGATCAAGTATATCGTCAACTGAAACTCTACCGACTAATCGGTCAATTAGAGGTTCTATTTCCTTACCATTTTCAACAATAGCTTCAACAACAAGACCGTTTATAGTTCCACAATCATGTTCCTTAACAATAACCTCAACAGCGGCATCGACCAACTTTCTTGTTAAATAACCGGCATCTGCTGTTTTAAGAGCAGTATCAGCCAAACCTTTTCTTGCACCGTGAGTAGATATAAAGTACTGTAAAACCGACAATCCTTCTTTAAAGTTTGCGGTAATAGGCGTTTCAAGAATTTCACCGGACGGCTTAGCCATCAAGCCTCTCATTCCGGCAAGCTGTTTAAGTTGATCATGACTACCTCTCGCACCTGAATCAGACATAACAAATAAGGGATTAATAGTTTCTCCCTCATAACTCATCTTTTCCATTTTCTCAAACATTTTATCTCTAACATCACTGGTAGCTTTTGACCACATCTCAATTATCTTATTATATCTTTCACTCTTCTGTAAATTTCCTAAATTATATTGTTTTTCTACTTCTTCAAGTTTCTTTTCTGTCTCTTCAATAATTGATTTTTTTTCTTCCGGCACGACTAAGTCCGATATACCTATGGTAAAGCCAGCCATAGTAGCATATTCAAATCCGGCTTCCTTTAATCTGTCAAGAGTTTTAACAGTAGGTCCAAATCCAAGATTTAGATATATATAGTAAACAAGATTTCTGATGCCCTTCTTTTTAATCAATCCGTTTACAAAGGGAATACTGTCAGGAGTTACCTCATTAAAAATAATTCTTCCTGCCGTAGTAACCAATAATCTATTATCCGAACTCTTAATTTCTGTAACAGGACAATTCATTACATCCTGATTGTCTAATTTATAAGCATCTAAATTAATAAGTTTGCCTACAAAACGAACATTAATCTTGGCATTTATATCAATCATACCGTCTTCATGAGCAAGCAATACATCCTTAAATGAGCTAAAGAATCTATTTTCTCCCATCAAATTCTTTTTGGTAAAGGTAAGATAATAAAAACCTAAAATCATATCCTGAGTCGGAACAGCAAGAGGTCTTCCATTTGACGGAGATAAAATATTATTTGTAGAAAGCATCAAGACCTTTGACTCAGCCTGTGCTTCAAGAGAGAGTGGTATATGTACAGCCATTTGGTCACCGTCAAAGTCCGCATTAAAGGCAGGACAGACCATCGGATGCAAGGTAATAGCATTACCCTCTACCAACTGCGGTTCAAAACTCTGAATACCTAATCTATGAAGAGTCGGAGCTCTGTTAAGTAAAACGGTATGTTCGGCAATAACCTCTGCAAGAGCGTCCCAAATTTCCTCTCTATTTTCTTCAACCCATGTCCTAGCCACTCTAATTGTCGTAACCATACCCTTTTTTTCTAATTTATTGTATATAAAGGGCTTAAATAACTCCAAAGCCATTTTCTTGGGAATACCACATTGATTTAGTTTTAATTTAGGGTCAACTACAATTACCGATCTACCCGAGTAATCAACACGTTTTCCAAGTAAGTTCTGCCTAAATCTTCCCTGCTTACCCTTTAATGAATCTGATAAAGACTTCAAAGGTCTCTTTTGACTACTCATATAACTCTTATTTCTTTTCTGATTATCAAATAATGCATCAACAGATTCTTGAAGCATTCTCTTCTCATTTTTAATTATTAAATCAGGAGCTTTTAAGTCCAATAATCTTTTTAATCTATTATTTCTATTTATTACCCTACGATATAAATCATTAAGATCCGAAGAGGCAAATCTACCACCATCCAGCCTTACCAATGGTCTTAAATCAGGTGGTAAAACAGGAATAGTATCCATTATCATCCATTCCGGTTTATTACTTGATTTATAAAACTCTTCCATCATTTTTAATCTTCTTGAATAGCTTTTCTTTCTTTGAATTGATTTTTCAACTTTTAATTTCGATTTAAGATCAGCAACATCACTTGCAAGATCAATGCTTTTCAACAGTTCATAAACCGCTTCCGCTCCCATCTCCGCTCTAAAAGAATCAACACCAAATCTTTCAATATAGTCATTATATTCTTCTTCGGTCAAATGTTGTTTGAATTTTAATCCGGGAACATTCATAGGATCTATAACAACATAATTTTCAAAATAAATTATATTTTCCAATACCTTTGCGGGTATTTCCAAAATAACTCCGATTCTTGTCGGAATACCCTTAAAAAACCATATATGAGCTACCTTTGAATTGAGCTTAATATGCCCCATTCTTTCACGTCTAACCGATGCAAGCGTAACTTCAACTCCACATTTTTCACAAACTATTCCCTTATACTTCAACCCCTTGTATTTGCCGCATAAACATCTAAAGTCCTGTGTAGGACCAAATATTTTGGCACAAAACAGACCATCTCGTTCAGGCTTAAAAGTTCTATAATTTATTGTTTCAGGTTTTGTAACTTCACCTGACGACCAAGAAGTAATTGTTTCAGAAGAAGCTAAACTTATCTTCAGTTTATCATAATCCATCGTATTTAATTCTTTTGATTTTGTTTTTCTATACATTTTTACTCCTTTTTTTGGACGGCATTAGACATGCATAACACAGGTCTAAATAAATATCTGTTTTTTTTTTAAAATTCAATTCCATTATTTAGATTTTTTAATCTCTAAAATCATGATAAATTCTGCAAATTTTGAGTTACTGTACTTTCCTCTGTTTTCTTCTCTTTCTTTATAAGTTCCACATTTAAAGCAAGACTCTTCAATTCTTTCATCAGTACATTAAATGATTCCGGCAATCGGGGATTAAATTCAATATTGCCTTTAACAATAGAAGAATATATTTCATTTTTTCCTGT
>CAYOTE010000049.1:0-12187 GCA_964406785.1 uncultured Clostridia bacterium | reverse complement strand
AATAATAATTGGTACAATTCAGAAATTACAAAAAAAACCGCTGATTTATTGGACACACTCAATATACATATTACGTAAAATTAGAAAAGTTACGGATTAATATTTTAAGGTAAAATTTAAAATATGAGTAAAGAAAAAATATCCGTAAGTTTTTTTGACGATCGGGAAGTACGTGCAATTTGGGACAAATGCAAAAAAAGGCTTATCTGAAAATTATTTCTTTTCTTACTATTGTGTTGGTGTGCTTTTTTTCGGGGTCTATTGATTTATATATCTTTGCAAATTGTTCGGGACCTCTATCGGTAAAATCAACTTTTAAGTCTATTGTATTTTCAGAATAGGTTATTTCGTCGGGTTCTCTTAATATATTTGCAATGCTTTCTCTTTGTTCTATATTAATCTCTGTATTCAACTGATAGCTGATATACGCTATATCCTTATTGAGGGATTTTCTCTCGTTACAAATCCAAATTTTATTAATTTTTAAATCGCCTGAGAATGAATTAAATTTCGAGTACAAGTCGCTTTCAGACAATTTATTATCTACAAATAATTCAAATACTTCATTTTCACCATTGGCATACACGGGAAGTGGAGGAAGATAGGCAATCTTTAATCTTGGTCTAAATCCTTCGGTACTTTTATAGCGAATACCAGTTCTTCTTATTATTCGTTCAATATACTTACTCATTGAGAGATGAGAAAAATATTTGAAATCATCAATTTTTTCAAAGAAAACTCTAATTTTATTATATTCTACCTCTACGGTATCTTTTTTTACAGGCTCTATTTTAAGTGTGGTATCAGGCTTTTTTAAAGATTTTTTAAATCTGTAATTACAACCGTCACAGGTTTTACAATCCGCATCAATACATGAAACGGCAGGCTTTTCTTTAAGTGCGTTTAAATAGTCTTGTTTTAAGAAATTTTCCTTAAAATTAATCTCAAAGAAATCCCATGGCAATCCTTTATTTGTATCTAACTCGGCAAGATATTTTTCGTAATCCAATTTCTGCATCTCTTCATTCCAAATTTCATAATTAAATTCAGAATCCCAAGCTGAAAAAATTTCTCCTCTCTTATAAACGTTCAATAATAATTTCTCAACATCCCTATCGCCACGTGCTAAAATGGTTTCAACAATACCTCTTTCAATCTTATGAAAGTCAAGAGCAAGGAACCTGAATCTTTCCAATGCACCTCTTATTTTTTTTATCTTTGATTTTAATAATGCACTGTCTTCTCTCTTTGCCCATTGAAATGGGGTATGGGGTTTGGGGACAAAAGATGAGAAAGAAATGGTTATTTTTAATCTCTTTTTTTTCTCTTTAATCTTATCAATGATTTTTTTAATTAAGACTATTATGGCGTCTATGTCTTCATCTACCTCAGTCGGTAAACCTATCATAAAGTAGAGCTTGATTTTTTGCCATCCGTAATTTAAGGCTTTTTCTACTGCATCAAAAATTTCTTTATCGGTAACATTTTTGTTTATTACATTTCTTAATCGTTCACTTCCTGCTTCGGGTACTATTGTAAGTCCTGTTTTTCTAAACTGGGATATTGTTTTTAATAGTTGGTCCGAAATTGAAGCCGGTCTTAGTGAGGAGAAGGATATTGCCGTTGTTTGAGGTAGTGAGTTCGGGATTTCTTTTAATAGCTCTTCTATATAGGGATAGTCTCCTGCACTCAATGTTGACAGAGCTGCTGATTCAAAGCCGGTATTTTTTAAGCCCTGTTTTATCGTGTGCAAATTTGTCTTTGTAGCTCGATACCTGTATGGAGAATAATAGGATTTTGCCTGACAAAAACGACAATTTTGCGGACAGCCTCTTGCTATTTCAATATCTAAACGGTCAAAAATTACATTTGTAATAGGTACAATGATCTTATCTTCAACACGTATTGAATTTATATCCTTTATAAAATTTTTTTTTATTGATTGGGCAGGAATATCCGGTCTTATAAAATCTCCCTCTTTTATTAATTCATAAAAAGACGGTATGTAAATACCTTTGATTTTATTTAATATTTTTAATATCAAGTCTTTTGATAAATTTTGTTCTTTGCCTTCAATAAGTTTTGATATTATATCAGGAAACAAACTTTCACCGTCACCGATTGCAAATAAATCAATAAAGGAACGTATTGGCTCGGGATTTATAACTGATATTCCACCTGCCGTTATAATAGGGGAGTTATCATCTCTTTCCGATGAGTATAAGGGAATTTGTGATAAATCAAGAATTGCCAAGATATTTGTATAATTCATCTCGCTAAGTAAAGAGAAACCTATTAGGTCAAACTCTTTTAAAGGAATTTTGTTTTCAATGGAAAAGAGAGGTAAATCCAATTTTTTTAATAAAGCTCCTGAGTCTTTATCGGGCAAGAAACATCTCTCAATATTTACATTATCTATCTTATTAAGAAGATGATAGAGAAGTTTTATCCCGTAATGGCTCATTCCTATTTCATATTTATCGGGAAATATAAGACATATGTTGAGTTTGGATGTAGAAAAATCTTTTTTAACAACATTTATTTCTTTGCCCGTATAAACTTGCGGATTTTCGCAATTGTTTAAAAAATTGTTTAATTTGTTTTTAAAATTCATTTATATAACTATTTATCCTTATTTTAAATATAATTCCTTCCATTATGTAAAATCCGAGCAAGGAAGAACCACCGTATGACACAAAAGGAAGCGGTAATCCAAGAATGGGGATTAAACCCATAGACATTAAAACATTTATCAAAAATTGGAAAAATAATGTCCCCAGCATTAAGTAAACCAGATTAAATTGTTCCTCTATCTCAGTATTAAATGAGAATTGTCTGTAAAAGAATATGAAATATAATAGAAGAAAGAAGCTAATGCCTAAAAATCCAAACTCTTCACCAAGTAAGGATATAATAAAATCAGTATGTCTTGTCGGAAGAAATTTATACTTTGACTGAGAGCCTTTTAAATATCCCTTCCCGCTAATACCACCTGCACCTATTGCAATTTTAGACTGTATAATTTGATATCCTGAAGATTTACTGTATTTTTCAGGATTTACAAAAGATGTAATTCTATCCTTTTGGTATGGTTTTAAAAAATAATTCCAAAACAGAAAAGATGATAAAATGACTGTAATAATTAAAAATATTATAATTGATTTTTTTATTCCTTTTAAAAAAATTGTTGTAATAAATAATGATGAAAAAATCATCGCCGTGCCCATATCAGGTTGAATTGCTATAAATAGAAACGGGATTCCTATAATAACGGCAAGCACAAAGAATTCTTTCCATTGTATTGTTTTAATCTTGGAAATGTATTTTGCAATTACAATAGAGAGGACAATTTTCATAAATTCCGATACCTGTACTGAAAAAAAACCGAATTTTAGCCAACTCTTTGTTCCGGCAGTAATTTTACCGGCAATTAATTGTACAAAAAGAATAATGATTAATAAAAAATAAAAAAATGTTGCATATCTGAATAGAACGGTCGTTCTTATTTTAAAAACAAATAAAAACACTATTAGAGAGAAAACCAACCAAAGAGATTGCTTTAAGTAGTATGTATTGGTCTCTGTATGAGATGCACTATATATAAGGAAAATACCTATAATAGAAATAAGTAAAAGAATAAAAAAGGTAACTTTATCAAAAAATTTTAATGTATCTTTCATTGTTTAAAGAGTTCCTTATATATTGTGGCAGCCAAAGGTGCTGCAACGCTACCCGCACCGCCTCCATTTTCAATAAAAATAACCGAGGCGTATTTTGGATTATCTTTTGGTGCAAAGGAGACAAACCATGCGTGCGGTTTAAATCTTTTTATTTTTACCAATTGTTTATATTTTGGGTTTTCTTTTGAAATTATTTGTTGAGTTCCTGTTTTCCCACAAACATCATATCCTTTGACCATAGCTCTTCTGCCTGTGCCTTTATTATTAACAACATCGTATAAACCTTTAATTACCGTATTAAAGTGTTCTTTTTTAATTGGAACTGTTTCGAATACAGGCTCGATTTTTTTAATTATTTTACCGTTTGATTCTATACGATCCAAGAGATGTAATTTGGGTTTTTGTCCTCTCAAGGCTACGGTACTAATCATTAAGAGTGCTTGAACCGGTGTTACTTCCAGCATTCCACCGCCTATTGCAATAGAGATTGTATCTCCCGGAAACCACCTTCTATTGTTTTTAAACTTAAAAGAGTCAGTGGGTACAAGACCGTTAATCTCATTAGGAATATCTATGCCGGTTTTTTTACCCAAGCCAAGCATTCCTGCATATTTTGCGATAGTATTAATATTTATTTTTTTACCCAATTTATAAAAATAAATATTACAGGATTCAGTTATTGCCTTATTCAAATCAACTATACCGTGTCCGTATTCTTTCCAACAATGAAAAGCTCTATTATATATCTTTGTCACTCCTACACAGTGAATCTGTGAAGATTTTGTTATTACTTGTTCTTCTAATCCTGATAATGACATGATTATTTTAAATGTTGAGCCGGGAGAATATCTACCCTGAATAAATTTATTATGAAGAGAATAATTGTCTCGTAAATATTTTTCTCTTATTAAAATTGCTGTTGAAAGAACAATATAATCTTTAAATGATTTATATGACGATATTTTTGATAAAGCAATTGAAAGCAATGGATATAATATATATTTGTCACTATCGGAATAAATATTCCAAAAAGATTGAGGATTAAATCCCGGACTACTAATTAGGCTTAAAATACCACCTGTTTTTAAATCGACAACACCGATGGCTCCTTTAAGTTTTTTTTCAATTAATAAATCTTCAATCTTTTTTTGTAAATTCATATCTATTGTAAGATAAATTTTATTCCCTATTATCGGTTTTTTTTCTCTTAAAGTTTTTTTAATAACGCCCAAATTATTTTTTAAAACAAATTTTTCACCTTTTATTCCCTTAAGATATTTCTCGTACTTCTTCTCAATTCCACTTTTCCCGATTGTATCACCAAGCTTATAATTTGACAGTGAATTATTTTTCAATTCATTATCTGAAATCTCAGATACATAACCTATAATATGTGATGCCACGCTTTTTTGAGGATATGATCTAACCGGTTCGACATCAATTTCAAATTCTTTAAATTTTAAAGGTCTGCTTTTTATGTAAATAACATCATCAATGGAAAGATTCTTTAATATAGGGATTGTCCTTGTTTTTGGTATATGTTTGTATTTTTTAATTATTTTTTTAAATAAATTAATGTTTTTGCCTGTCGCTTCTGAAATATTTTTTAAGGTTTCGGTCATATTCGATGTGTTTTTTCTGTTTAATAATAAGATGAAATTTATTTTATTTTCTGCAATAACAATATTGTTTGTATCAACAATAATTCCTCTTGGAGCTTTAATATCCAAGATATCTGTTATATTTCCCATGGCAAGATTATTATAATGGTTGTGTCTTAATATTTGAATATTCCAGAAAGAAAAGTAAATAAAAAAAAATATTATTATAATAACTAATCTTATTATAAACATTTTTTTTTCAATTTTATCAGGCGTAAGGTTACTTTTAATATACATCTAATTGTTTTTTTAAATAAGGGATTTTTAAAATCAATAAGGTTAATAATCCTGTTAAAAACGGTTGCAGTAAAATAAAATAAATATTTATGGGATAATTGGAAATAATAAACATTAACAAATTTACAATTAAATTTGATATTGAAAGTGAAATTGTTGTTATTAAAAAAACATAGCTACCCTGTTTTAAATCAATCAAGGATATTATACCTCGAATTAAAAAGGCAATGAATGTTCTTGAAAAACCAAATACACCTAAAATACCACCGGAAGTAAAATCCGTAAGTAATCCTAAAATAGTAGCTGTTATTCCTGTTTTAATAAGATTTGATTTTAATGCCATAAATATAATAATTAAATATGTGAAATCGAAATTAATTTGTGAAAATGATGTAAACGAGTTTTGAATTAACTGTAAAGTTATAAGAACTATGAAAAACACAAATTTTACATTTCTATTCATTTTATTTTCTCTATGACAATTAATTTATTTATCGGTTTTTTTAAAAAAAAAGGAGCAATATCAATTGTTTGCAAAAGATATTCTTTTTCACTTTTTATTACCTTACCAATTTTAATGTTCTCGGGGAAAATACCTCCCGTTCCAGATGTAAGTATTATATCTCCGAGATTTACCTGTTTACTCTCAATAATATATTTAAAAGAGCATACATCGCTATTATTACCGGTTAAAAAACCTTCCATTTCTTCATTGAGAATATATGCACCAACTCCTCCGGTTTTACTTGTAATCAGCCTTACCTTTGCTGTCAAAGGAGTAATTACGTCAGTAATATTTCCCACTAATTCCAAGTCTTCATTTATAACAACCATATTTTTTTTAATTTTTGAGTTTGAGCCTGTATCAATCATTATACTGCTATGAAGAAAATTATTATTAATAGATACAACCTTTGTCTGTGTCACGACTCTAAATTGATTTGATATTATTTTATCGGTTTTTAATTGAGATTTAAGAGATTCAACTTTTGAATGTAGGAGATAGTTTTCTTTTTTTAGAGAAAAAATTTTGTTTTTATTTTCAATATATTTTTTATATATATGTTTTGAAAAGAAATAAGTTTCCCACTTCGAACCAATGTAATCCACAGACTTATTAATAACAATTTGAAATGGTGATATAATTGAACCAATTGTATATTCTAAGAAAGTACTTTTATCTTTCATAACAATATTACTTGACATTATTATAAGGTTAAAAAATAAGAAAAACAAAATTATTAAAGCTTTTTGTCCTAATATAGTATGTTTCAAACTTAATAACTCTGACCTACACTTTTAAGTAACTCAATATTGTCCAAAATTTTACCTGCACCGATAACAACAGAAGAAAGTGAATCTTCAGCAATGAAAACAGGAAGAAGTGTTTCTTCTTTAAGTCGTTTATCAAGGTTCTTTAACAGAGCACCTCCACCGGCGAGAATAATTCCTCTGTCAACAATATCAGCGGACAATTCAGGAGGTGTCTTCTCAAGTGTGTTTTTAACAGCTTCAACAATTGCAAGTACAACATTTTCTAATGCTTCTCTTATCTCAGTATCATTTATTGTGATTGTTTTTGGTATTCCGTGAGATAAATCTCTACCTTTAATTTCCATTTCAAGACTTTCATCTAAAGGATAAGCCGAACCGATTTGAATCTTAATGAGTTCTGCTGTACGTGGACCAATTAGAAGATTGTATTTCTTCTTTATATAATTAATTATAGCCTCATCCATCTCATTACTTGCAATTCTTATTGATTTTGATATTACTATTCCAGATAGTGAAATAACCGCAACATCTGTTGTTCCACCACCAATATCAACAATCATATTTCCACCGGGTTCGGTTATTGGTAATTCAGCACCTATAGCAGCAGCCATTGCCTGTTCAATTAAATATACTTCACTGGCTCTTGCACGCAATGCGGCATCTTTAACAGCCCGTCTTTCAACCTGAGTTATTTCAGAAGGGATACCAATAACAATTCGGGGCTTTAAAAATTGGCTACCTGAACGTGCATTCTTAATAAAATATTCAAGCATCTGTTCCGTTATCTCAAAATCAGCAATAACACCATCTTTCATAGGACGTATCGCTACAATATGAGCTGGAGTTTTCCCCAACATTAATTTTGCTTCGGCACCGACTGCCATTATTTTTCTTGTATTTTTGTCTATTGCCACTATTGATGGTTCCCTGCTGACAATACCCTTTCCTTTCGCAATAACCAACGTGTTTGCTGTGCCTAAGTCAATTGCAAGGTCTGAACTAAAGAATTCGTGCATTTTTGAAAATATTCCCATATACTTAATCTCCCTTATAAATTTTTATTCCGTCTTTACCGTCTTTTTTTGCTTCATACATTGCCATATCCGCTTTTTTAATTAACTCGTTTACCGAATCACCGTGTTTTGGGAAATTTGCAATACCAAAACAACCTGATATTTTTAAATTTAATCCGTCGTTTTTTAAAAAAGATTTTTCTTTGATTTTTTGTTTTAATCTTTCACAAATTTGTAATGCCATATCTAAATTTGAACCTACAAAAACGATAACAAATTCATCTCCGCCAAATCTGGCAACAATATCAATATTTCTAATACTATCTTTTAAAACGTTTGAAACTTCTTTTATTATTTCAGAGCCTACAATATGCCCGTAATTTTCGTTAATATTTTTCAAATAATCTAAATCAAAAAAAACAACTGAAAATTGCAGTTTGTATCGTTTACTCCTGTTTATTTCTCTTTCTATAAATGATTTTAAATAGTTTTGGTTGTAAAGTAAGGTTAAATCGTCTTTAATAGAGTGCATTTTTAGATAATTTATATGTAAAAGAACATTTAATTGATTAAGAAAAAATGTGAAAATTATATTCAAATTATCAGGTTTCTTAAAGACAGAGCTTTTATCCAAACTATGAAGCGAAATTGAAAATTCTAATTCTGAAAATGATAAATTTTTATAAGTTGAAATTGTTTTATTTTTTTTGTTTAACCTATAACCATGTTTGTTTACTTTCATTTTTTTCAGTTCAAAATAGTATTCGTTTAAATCTATAATTTTAATATTATTATTATTTACATAGTATTTTTTATGTGTGAAAGGAGTCTTTACCACTAAATAAGAATTATCTTTAATGTTTCCCATATTAAATAAATTTAAGAAAATTTGCCAGATATTCGCCATATTGTTGCTTTTCTGCATGTCAATTAAAACGTTTATAAAGTTTTTTTTCATCATACTTGTCATTTAATATGTTATGTTTTAATAAATTTTTATTGTTTTCTTTTGTATGTTTTTTCTATCATACGGGGATATTAATTCAAAAACAATCGTGTGCATACCACTCTCCTCGTACGTTATATTGAGTCCGAATTTCCCATTACTTTCAATTTCATATTCTCTACCATTAACAAATAATCTTGCTTTAGGATCTGCAACACCGCTTAATATAACAATGTTTCCCGAAATACTCGGAGGATCAATCCGGAGTTTAGGAGGTAACTGTGCTTTTACATTATTCAACAAATAATCTGCAATTTCCAGTTTTCTTATCTTTGACGGTTCTCCTTCTATTTTGGTTAGAATATCATAAGGGACAAGATGCCAATAAATTGTATTTGTTCTAATTAATGCAGAAAAGTCAATGGCAATATTAGATGAATCTGATTTTCTCTCAACCGAGAAAGAGCCGTTGGGGTTCCTTTCCATACTTTCAGATAATTTTCCCATTGTGCCAGAGGAATAAATCTTTAAAATGCATATCCTTCCGTTATTTTCTTTTTCGTCGAAAGTTTCATTCCATTGAAATTGTACAATTGTTTTTTTTGAATTATCAATAAGTAAATTATCATCCGGTCTTAGTACTGTAGGTTTAGGGAAAAACGTTATTGGTTGAGAGGCTTTTCCTTTTTTTAAAGATATATACATACCTTTTTTCAAGTGTAATAAATTCCCTGATGATTTGATTGATAATTTACCGTCGTAGTTCCATATCTTAATTTCTGACTCAGAAACAATTATTCTCCCTCTTTTAGAGAGTAATAATTTTTGATTGTTGGGCAAAGAAGAAGTTGTCTTAGAAATTGAAGAGCTTTTTTTAGTAAGAGTTCTGTCCCAGTAAAATTCGCCTTCTAACAAAGAAAGATTTGAATCTTTATATTTAATATAGGTATTTGGACGTGCAATAAAAAAGGTATTATTGAATCTAAATCTATACGAAGTAGAATTGTCAACATAAAGAGATATCTTTTTGATCTTTTTCGGGTTTGATAAATCAATATTTTGTATATTATTTCTATCTATAATTTTGTTTTTATAGAACACTTCATCGCCGTTTATTTCAACAATTTCAAAGGATTTAAAGACAAGTTTTTTATAAGAAAAATTGGTTCTTGTCTGAGTAAAATGCCACAGCATAAAAACAGTTATTGATAATACGGCAATAAAGTAAAAGAATTTTATTCTTCTCATGCAAACATAATATCAAAATATGAAAAGAAAAGCAATATTTCTAAAATTTTAATCAACTTGGATTGCGTTGGTTTTTTTATTGATTATTTACTTTAATATAAAACTTACACTGTTTTGTTCATAAGATAGGTCAAGAATCTTCAAGTTATTGAAATTTTTTGCGTTATATTGTTAAATATTAGCGATATTTACGTTTTTATTTGTACGTCTCCTGTTAATTTTAACTACAAAATAAAAACATTTATTATTAGTGCTAATTATATTAGACTCCATCTCAAATTCTCAATTCTCCTTGTAAATTTTTTAAATAAAGTAATTTTTCTAACATAAATAAACGGTAAGCGATTAATTAACCACTTACAAAAGAAAAATAAATCCAATAGAATTTATAAGAACAGCTCCATCAGTGCGTCAAACCACTAAGAATAGTAACCAAAAAGATACTAAAAATAAAATTTTTAAGAGCGATATCTATGTCTTGTAATCAATTATACACTTGGGATATTTACATTTTTTGTTGAGGACTTAGACTTTAATTAGAGTTGTAGTGATACTTTTTAAATTATTTCGATGGAGTCTTCGTTTTGTTTTATAAAACCGTCTTTTAATAATCTTCCTACTGCTCTTTTAAAGGCCTTTTTGCTTATATTAAATTCGGATTTTATTTCTTCGGGACTGCTCTTGTCATTCATGTATAGGATGTCCTTATTTGCCTTTATCTTTTTTAGAATTATTTCGGAATCGTCAATTGATTGTATCTTAGCCTTTTTTCTTGTTGAAATATCCAACTTTCCGTCCTCCCTTACACGAATAACTCTGCCTGATATTTTATCTCCGTAATTGAGATTGAGAAAGTTTTCATTCTTTGGTATTAATCCGTAATAGATATTGTCAACGGCTACAAGAACGCTTTCGTTTTCTAATATCTTATAAACTACTCCGTTTACAGAATCGTCTTTTTGATATTTTGAACCAATTTTAAGATAATCGTATATGTCTGTTGTTGCTCTTATCTTGCCCTCTTTATTTACAAATATACGAAAAAGATAGGAATTCCCCTTTTGAATATGATAAAATATATTATCCCTTGGAGAAAAAAGCTCTATGCTGAGCCCCCAATTTAGGTAGGCACCCTTAGAGTTAAAATCTTCTACCTTTAAGTATGCAATATCTTCAGCCTGTGCCAGAGGCTTTTTTGTAGAAGATATTAGATTACCAAAGTGATCGGCAAAGACAAAAACTTCTATCGTATCACCGATTTTTGCATTATGAGGGACAAATGGGGTAGCAAGTAAAACACTATCGTTGTTTGATTGGTTTTTCTCAATTAAGATTGCTCCTTTCATTACAATTTCTTTTATTATTAATTTTTGAACAGTACCTATTTTTATCATAAAATTTACCCCTTTTTTCTTACCTTTTTTATGGTCTTTTTCTCTATTTTAAACTCTCTTTGCTGTCAAAATTTCTGTCTATGGCAAATTCGCTGAAATCCATTAACCACTTATCCGTCAACATAAAATGAGCCATATACTTACCGAGAGCCGGTCCGAACATAAATCCATGCCCGCTCATTCCGGCTGAAACGTATAACCCCTTAATATTAGTTTTATCTACAATCGGACTACCGTCGGGCGTCATACTGTAACTACCTGACCAATGTCTTAAAATTGTCGTATTTTTTAAAACGGGAACAAGTCTTGTCATTCTCTTTGCTATTTGAGGAAGAAATTCAATTGAAACATCCTCTCGTATTCCCGGAACATTGGGCACAGGGGTAAAACATCCTATGACCTGTCCTGTCTTAAGTTGTTGGAAATAGCAACCGTCTTTTCTATAGTCAACAATCATGGGATTAAAAAAATTATCCATTCTGCCTGTAATCATTGCCTCGTGTCTTTCGGGAAAAATAGGAAGATTTAATTCCAACTGCTCTGCAATTTCTTTAGCCCATGGACCGGCACTCAAAAGAACTTTCTCCGCTTCAATTTCTATCCCGTCCTGTAATTTTAAAGTAAAAGCATCGGTCTTTTTTAGTCCCTCAACAGGGTTACCGGTAACTATAATGCCACCGTTTTTTTCTATTCCCTCTTTATAACCTTTAAGTACATAAAAGGGGTATGCCTG